>JALUMZ010000265.1 GCA_027055635.1 Campylobacteraceae bacterium | reverse complement strand
ATGTTGTGATAGACTAAAATTTTTTTATCTATAAAATTCATAATCTTATCATGGTAACTATGTCCAATTGAAAAATGATATAGAAGTACCTGATTTTTATTTGGAATATACTCATCCAAGTGTTTCACATCGTGCTTAAACCTATAGTCAACATAATTAGAGCATATAAAAATATCTGAATGAAAACCAAACTCTCTTAATAATTTTTGCGTCAGCAAAACTCCATTTGCTACGCCATCTCCAAATGCCACTGTAGGCGTAAATTGGTGAACAACAGGGTATTTTTTATCACACATTACTTATTTGCAATCACCATATAATCTTGCTCTTTAAATAGAAGCTTGTTTAGCACTTCAGAACTTTTTGTTTTTTCATCTATACACATTTCCTTTGGGAAAGGGTTTAAATATACTATTTTTATATCTAAAAAACCAAAATAGTTTATCATAAATTCAACAACCTCAGCAGGAAGTGGATTTAAATGAGTGGGATCTTTGTAAAATGTCAATGAAGAAACCAAAAGATTTTCGGGATTTGGAGTCTCTAACATAATTTGACCACCACTCTTTAAAACTCTTCTGATTTCTTTAAAAAAAATCATTAGATTTTCAAAAGGTATGTGCTCAATGATATGAAAAGCCGTGATAAGATCAAAACTATTATCTTGCAAATTTTTAAGATACTTAAATAGATCAATATTTTGAATATTTTTTACACCATTTCTATGTGCCTCTTCTACCATAGCATGATTCATATCTATACCAAAAGCATCAATCTGGTTTTTTTGTAAAAGTTCTACCCACTCTGCTCTTCCACATCCTATATCTAATGCTTTGTCGATATTTTTCATATCTATATACTGCAAATAACTTTCATATCTTTTTGATATTGCCTCTCTTGATCCTCTAAATTCATTCTCAAACTTCAAATAATAATCATCCGTAAACGCTTTGGAAAACTCATGGATCTTCTCTAATTTTTCTGAATCAATATCTCCTTTTAAAGCTATTTTTGAATCAAAAATAAACTGATCAATCCTATGTTGGAAAGATTGTGCTTGATAAAAAATCTCTTTTGAAATTATAGCCCTATTCTCTTCCGATAAAACCAATAATCGCTGCTTTTGAGCATCACACTTTTGCTCAAGCATACCTAATTGCAGTTTTTGGATATCAAACTCTTGCTTTAAAGAGCCTAATTGTAGTTTTTGGGTATCAAACTCTTGCTTTAAAGAGCCTAATTGTAGTTTTTGGGTATCAAACTCTTGCTTTAAAGAGCCTAATTGTTGCCCTAATAACTTCTCTTGTTTGGTTAGCATAAAAACTGTATGCTTTAAATTATTTAATCGAAGTAAATTATATAAGAATCTACTAAACCATCCAATAATTGGAATATTTTTAACCAATGCTTTTAGAGAAATATTTTTTTCTTTTTTCATACTAACTTTTTTCTTTCTTGTGTAATATTTATCAATATTTGAATTTTTTACCACAATAAGCTTCATTAAATAGGGCGATTTATTGGAATATATCTTTTTTTCATTCACTTTAAGATCAAAAGTAATATCATAAATTCCGCTTTTCAGCAATGAAGAAGATATGGGTAATTTAATCACAGATTCTTGATACATCTTTGCGCTATCTATATTT
>JALUMZ010000264.1 GCA_027055635.1 Campylobacteraceae bacterium | reverse complement strand
CTTTGTTTGATAAAATATTACTATTTATCATTTCGTGTGCAATCTCTTCAGTTTGAGTCTTAGAAGTATTTATCGCAAGATATATAATAATGGAAGCAAAAAATGAAATCATTGCAAAAATCAATACTGCCAACTTGGTATAAATAGAGAGTGAGTGAAGCCAGTTGATTATTTTTTTCACCTAATAATCCTTTGGGTTAAGGAGCTAGCAACCGGCAAACGGTGATCTAAAATTCTAAGTTCTAAACTTATTATTAATTTTTCATTTTTCATTGTTAATTATACCAAGCTATTACTGTTTCTCTTTGATGAGTTTTAGCATTTGATATATCTTTTCATAGGTTTGAGATGTCGGCTTTTCAAAGCGGTCGATATTTAAATGTTTTAATATCTCTTTGCCTATTTTCGTTTTATGCATATTTAAAAAAAGATTTTGCAATTTTTCAAACTCTTTTTTGTTTAAGTTGCTTCTTGCAACTATGGGGGAGATAGTAAAAGGTCCTAATTTTTGGATAATTTTTAACTTTTTTATATCCTTAGGATGTTTTTTTGCATATTGAGTGAGTACTAGACTATCCACACTTGCCCCGTCAACAAATCCATCTAAAACAGCTTTTATAGATTCTCCGTGGTCGTAAGTATATATCAAGTGAGAGAAAAAAGTGTTGTTTTTTTTGCCGTGGGTTAAAAGATAGTAAGTTGGAGCAATTGAGCCTGAAGTTGAGTCAGGGTCTGTAAAAGCAAAAATCTTTCCTTTAAAGTCCAAAAGATTTTTATATTTGCTATTTTTCAGTGCTATGATATCTGAGTAGTATTTGTCTTGAGAATTAACGATAGGAATTGCTAAAAGTTTTGCCTCTTTTTTATCTTTTAAAAGAGTATAAGTTGAACTACATACATAAGCGATATCCGTTTTTTCCTCTTTTATATTGGAAACCGCTTCGGCATAAGTTCTTGCAAATTTTATATTGACTTTAAACTTGGAGTGGCTTTCAAGATATTTTTTCCATTTAAGATAGGTTTGCAAATCCTCCTTTAATGTAGTACCTGTAAAAGAAAAAACTACCTCTTTGGCATATAGTTGAGAAAAAAAGAGTGCAATTAAAAATAAAGTGGTAAAAATTTTACCACCAATGGGAAAAAATTTATCATTTTTCATGATAATATCCTTTATGTTTTTGAGGAAACCCCTAAAACAAGGCATTTCTTAAATTTTGGAACAGTTTTTGCGCCTATAGTAACAAGATTTATGTGTAATTATATGCAAATAAATTAAAAAACGCTTTAAAGGAGTTGCCATGAGCAAAGAAGTACTCTCTAGGACAGAGGAAGAGATACCTCTCTTAGATACAGATAAGTCCAGAAGGGACTTTTTAGAGAAATTTAGCAAAGGCGTATTTGGCGGATTGGTTGCGGGAGGCATTATGAATGCTTTGGCACCGGTTAAAGCCAAAGCAGAAATGAAAGGAAGTAATATAAACTTTTCAACACCTTTCAAACCTTTTGAACTTCCGCCTGAATTACCGGGCGAAGATGAAATCCTCAGAATGATGAGAGATATTCAAAGAGCACTCAAAAAACCAATCGAGCAAAGAAACTGGAAAATGGTCATAGACCTAAGAAAATGTGTGGGTTGTGATGCATGTTCAG
>JALUMZ010000263.1 GCA_027055635.1 Campylobacteraceae bacterium | reverse complement strand
ACATTGGGTACCATTTCAAAATGAAAAATCTATTTCTAATCGTATTTATCCTACTCTCATCTAGTCTGTTTGCCGACTTTTCAAAGAAAGCAACATCAAAAATTCAACTCTTTCAATCAGGCAGTGAAAAGCAGTGGTGTCCTATCACCGGATTGAAAATTAAAGATTATTATAAAACATCATATATAGCAAAACTAAAATCAAACGGCAGATACAGGCAATACAGTTGTTTATACGGTTTAACTGTTGATATGAGAGAAAGTGGCTTGGATATAGACTCCATAAAAGTTTTAGCCATAGATAAAAATAGATATATAACTGTAAAAAATGCCCATTTTCTTATCAATTCAACTATGAATCCCTCTTTTGGAAAAACGAGTACTTTAGCTTTTAGAGACAAAAATATCGCCCTTAAGTACCAAAGCAGATACGGAGGCAAAATAGTCGATTTTAAAAAAGCTCTACATGTAGAGCAAAAAAACCTAAAGAACGACCTATCTTACATGGTAACAATTTATAAAAAGAAGCTATATCCAATGGGAAAAAGAATTTATAAAACAAGATGTAAAGAAATAGATACAGATGATTATATAGAAATAAACGAGCTTAAAAGCGATATCTTGCAACATAAACTTTGTGGTAAATTAGATGAGAGACATCTACAAGCCCTTGCTCTATATATTTGGGATGTAAAACGAACAGGCGGTATAGTAAACCAGATCCAAAAAGTAAAAGTAAATGATGACGAAAAGTGCCCTGTTTGCGGAATGTTTGTATATAAGTACCCTAGATGGGCAGCCCAAATATTTTACAAGCACGGCAACCATGAACATCATCTCTCTTTTGACGGGGTAAAAGATATGATGAAATTCTACTTTAACAATAAAAAATGGGGCAAATATGATTTTGCAAAGAGAAAAAATATATCAAAAATATTAGTAACCGACTACTATACACAAAAAGCTTTGGATGCAAGAAGTGCATATTTTGTACTAGGAAGTAACATTTATGGGCCTATGGGAAATGAACTCATACCTTTTGCAAATTTTGAAGAAGCAAAAAATTTTAAAATTGACCATAAAGGGGAAAAAATATTAAAGTTTGATGAAATAAAGGAGAACTTACCATATAAGCTAGATACGAAATAGAGTGTATAGTTAAAAATATGTTATGATTTCAATAAATCTTTGAAATTGAAAGAGTTATTATGAATATTAAGAAATATAAACTCTCTGTTATGTTTTCAATCATGTTTGCAACTGTATTTATTATCATTTCTGCAATTTTTTACTACTTTAACTATACAAAACAAGAATCTGCCTTAAAATCAAATTTAAAATCTCAAGCTAGATCTATATTGGATTTTGCAGATGTTTTACTTGAATCAAGAAATGAGAAATTTTTTAGCGGAGAGTCTGCCGAAATACCTCAAATAATACAAAATTCTGTTTTTAATAAATTTACAAAAGTTTCAGGTGGAAAAGTCTTCTTTAAAGAAGCTTCAAAAATGCCAACAGATGAAAAAAATATAGCTAAAAAATACGAAGCCCAAACAATAGATCAATTTGCAAAAAACAGGAAACTCAAAGAGATAGATCAAATAATTAAAGAGAATGGAAAAGACTATTATATGCTATCAAGACCTATAATAGCAG
>JALUMZ010000262.1 GCA_027055635.1 Campylobacteraceae bacterium | reverse complement strand
CTCCGTAAGTTGCGATGTTACCAACTTTAACAAGTTTCCCTTTAGCTGTTGTTCCATCAAGTTTGTAAAACTGACCATCCAGCACTTGAATTGAAGATAATCTATCGTAGAGTTTTGCAGAATCTTTAAAAGCTTTTTCCATCGTATCTACTTGTGCAGGTGCAGAATCATCAACCTTAATTCCATAATCTCCTAGTGCCATTTTTGCTTGAATAATTACACTGTTGATAATATCTTTATTACTTGTTTTATCTCTAAGTAGTTCATTCGCTTTTTCAATACTTAACTCTTTAGTTTTTAGTTCTTTAGATAGTTTTACATATCTGTCTTGAAGAGCAGTTACTTTTTTCTTATCCTTTTTAATCTCAGAGTTTTGTTGTTTTTGCTCTTTTTTAACTCTAAACTCTAACTCATTTTTTTGTGCTTTTAAGAATGTATATTCTTTTACATAAGCATCAGCTAACTCATCAGCATTAAGGAGATTTGTCATCATTAGTGCAAGAAGTGCGATTTTAAAGAATCTCATTATTTAGCCCCTTTTAAAAGTAGTGCATTTGGTAGTGTGAAGTAACCTGTTCGTATGTTTTTTTGCAGGGCATCATAAAGTGCCACTATATTTTTAATATCATCTTCATTTGTTGCCACTTTGTAGCTATAGCCTGAAGAATCTTTTACAGCGAATCCAACTTTGTTGTTTGGAGTTGAGAAGTAAAGCATCACGGAACCGATTTTTGCAACTTGTGCTAAAACATCTACACCATCAACTTTGATATTTTGTTTAAAAAGACCTATCTCTTTAGTAAGTCGGATGTTATCATCATAACTTACCCATAAAAGAGCAAGAGCTTTCTCTTGAGTGATAAGCCCCTTGTTAAGTTCAGATTTTATCTTGTTTAAAGATGCTAATCTGGCAGGAACTTTAAATGGAATCCCATTTTTGATACTATTTTCTAAAATCTCAAAAGAGTTGTCAAGAAGAGGTTTGAGTTCTATGTTGCTAGTGCTTGTATTTGCGATTTGAACTTTGAGTTTTTGCAACTCTAAATCAGCCAGTTTTACAGAAGTTGTTTTTCTATTTATCTGAGCTTGGGAATCTGCTACTTGAAGAGCGATAGATTTCATCTGAGCTTTGTAATTTACTTTGTTTTCATCAATCTTTGTATAAAGTGATTCAACATCACCCCTAAGCTTCATAATCGATTCAACAATCTGCTCATCACTTTGTGCATATAGCGAAGTTGAGAAAAGTGTTATAGATACGGCTAAAGAGATGAAACTCTTTTTATGCTTTGTAATCATCTGTACCCCATTAATATAATTTGAGGAAGTTTATATTAATGGGGTTACGGTTTTGCTACTGAATTGTTACGGGATGGTGACAAGCTCATATGTGAAGGAAATTTATTAACTGACCTTACGCACTAAAGCCTTTACAATAAACTCCATATCTATATGCTCCTCAATATGCCCAGCAAACTCTTTGATGCTTTTAGCTTTAAACTCTTTGAAGTTATACCCCTCATATCGCTCATCAATCTCAGAAAATATTTTATATCTCAACTCATCATTATCAAAAAGTCCATGTACAAAAGTTCCATAAAGTTTTGCTCTACTTTTTGCTCTTTTTTTTGTAGTGCCGTTGTGAATCTCGTAGCCATTTACCATA
>JALUMZ010000261.1 GCA_027055635.1 Campylobacteraceae bacterium | reverse complement strand
CAAAGATAGGAGAAGATATCATTGGCTCTATCGGTTTAAATATAGCTCAATCTCCCCAAAAATTCGGTACTTTAGATATACAAATAGAGCCAAAAAAAATAGTAAAAGACTTTTTGGAGATACTTGAAAAAAAGATTTCATGGAAGCAAGTTTTTAGTAAATATAAGATAGAATTTCAAAAGAGCAGAGATTTCTCTTTTCATTTGGGAGATGAGAAGAAATCACTACAAAATGCTAAATTAAACAATGATGGCTCCATAGAGTTAAATAAAAGAAGGGTGTATAGTCTAAGATGAGTGAAATAATAGCCATTGCAAATCAAAAAGGCGGAGTTGGTAAAACTACTACTGCGGTAAATTTGGCAGCTTCTTTGGCAGTTGCAGAAAAAAGAGTGCTTTTGATAGATATAGATCCTCAATCAAATGCTACTACTGGACTTGGTTTTCACAGAAGTGATTATGAATACAATATATACCATGTCTTAATAGGAAGAAAAAAATTATCTCAGGTAATTTTAGAGACTTCCCTCCCAACACTTCATATAGCTCCATCAAACATAGGTCTAGTTGGCGTCGAAAAAGAGTTTTATGACGCTAAAACAAAAGGCAGAGAGCTCATACTTAAAAATAAAATAGATGAGATCAAAAATGAGTATGATTATATCATCATAGATTCACCTCCTGCATTAGGAAGCATAACCATCAATGCACTAAGTGCTGCTAACTCTGTTATCATACCGATTCAGTGTGAATTTTTTGCACTTGAAGGCTTGGCTCAACTCTTAAATACTGTAAAATTAATCAAAAAAACCATAAATCCAAAACTAGATATCAAAGGCTTTTTGCCAACAATGTACAGCACGCAAAACAATCTTTCAAAACAGGTTTTTGCTGATTTGAAACAGCACTTTAAAAATAAGCTCTTTAGAGATGAAAAATCATCTTCGTATGTTGTAATTCCTAGAAATATAAAATTAGCCGAATCCCCAAGCTTTGGTAAACCTATCATCTTGTACGATATAAAATCGGCAGGTTCTCAAGCATACCAAAACTTAGCAAACTCTATACTGGCAGGTTAAGATGTGTGCAAAAAAAGCTTTAGGTAGAGGACTTAGTGCTATAATTGATGATGTTGAAGAGGCATACAGACAAGATATTGATGATTCAAATGAATTAGTACGCGAGATAGATATCGATATCATCTCTCCAAACCCCTATCAACCAAGAACATATTTTAATAAAGAGGCTTTAGGGGAGCTTAGTGATTCTATCAAAAAACACGGCTTACTTCAACCCATAATAGTCATACGAAAAGATGATAAGTTTGTCTTGCTTGCAGGTGAAAGAAGATTAAGAGCAACAAAGCTTGCAGGATTTAAGACTATAAAAGCTATTGTAGCGGATATAGAATCCAAAAATTTAAGAGAACTAGCTCTAATAGAAAATATTCAAAGGGAAGATTTAAATCCCATAGAACTTGCAATCTCATACAAAGAGTTGATAGAAGAGTATAGTATCACCCAAGAGGGATTGTCTGAAATTATCCACAAAAGCAGAACACAAATCACAAACACGATCAGACTTCTCTCGCTAAGCGATAAAACAAAAAAACTCTTGGCTGATGGCAGACTCTCCCAAGGACACGCAAAAATCATAGTAGGATTAAGTG
>JALUMZ010000260.1 GCA_027055635.1 Campylobacteraceae bacterium | reverse complement strand
TCATTTACAGAGTGTATTGTATCATTTTTTACACCAAATTCTACTGTATCCACTCCAAATTCTCCAAAAAATCTAGCATCACTTGTACCACCTGTAGTACTTAGTTTAGGAATGATACCCGTTATAGTCTCTATGGAGTTTTGCATAGCTTTAACTATTTTTGAATTTTTATCCGTTACAAACGGTTTTGAGCTTTGATTGATATCTAGTTTAAAAGGCAATCCTTTAAATTTTTCTTTTACAAAATGCTCAACCAAAGAGGCTGTTGTTTGGGTGGAGTTTCTTACATTAAACATCATTTTAAGATCATTTGGAGTTACATTTGTTACCTCTATTCCGGCTCTTATATCAGTGATGACAAATTGGCTTGGCTCAAAGTTTGCATCACCCTCATCCAAATTTACTCCAGCAATTTTTGGAAGTATGGGTGCAATTAGATTTATAGGATTGGTAGCTTTTTTTGGATATGCCGCATGTCCTTGTTTGCCGTAAAGTTCCAGCTTACCGTTGATAGAGCCTCTTCTTCCTATCTTTATCATATCTCCAAAGGTTTTCTCACAGGTAGGCTCGGCAACCACGGCAAAATCCGGAAGCAAATCTCTCTTTTTCAAATATTTCAAAACTTCAACAGTTCCATACTTGGCATCCCCCTCTTCATCACTTGTTAAAAGCACAGACAAAGTTCCTTTAAATTTTTCAGCCTCTTTACAGGCTTTTAAAAATGCGCAAACACCGCTCTTCATATCCTGAGCACCTCTGGCATAAATATATCCGTTTTTTTCGGTAGGTGTAAAAGGATCACTGCTCCATCCCTCACCCGGCGGTACCACATCTATATGTCCTGCAAAACAAAGATGCTCTCCATCACCAAACTTTTTATGCAAAAAAAGATTTTTAACACCCTCTTTATCTAGCCTTATAGCCTCAAAATCATCCATATATTCCTCTATAAAGTCCATAGCCCCACCGTCATCGGGAGTAATAGACTTAAAACTTAACAATTTGAAAAACAGCTCTTTTATATCCAAATCTTATCCTTTGTATTTACCATATTTTATCAAAATTAATTTTGTCAAAAACGGACCTATCAACTCATGTATCAAGGTAGTAGCTATGATGACATTGAGTATGATGGGTGCAACAGTTTCAAAGTCGGTAATCTCTTGCAAGGAGAGTGCCAAGCCTATCGCGATGCCCGCTTGAGGAAAAAGTGCAATCCCTAGATATTTTCCTATATCATTTCCTGCATTTGAAAGTTTTGAGCCGACTCTAACTCCTACTATCTTACCTATAATCCTAAACAAAACATATACAATAATTGCCAAAGGCATTTGAGTAATAAATGTAATATTTAAGTGCATTGCCGATATAGTAAAAAATAGTAAAAAGATAATATCCTTCAGATGATGGTCAAACTCTTTTTTGACAAGAAAAAAGTTTTTTGATAGATTGGCGGCTACTACTCCCATAACAAGTGATGACATCAAAGGTTCCAAAGAGAAGTATCTAGCACTACTATAAACTATAAATATCATTCCTAAAGTTGAAGTCGTTTTTACACCCCTACTCTTTTTAAAAACCCTATCGATAACCTCTGATATAAAAGCACCGATCGTTCCTAATAAAATAGAAAAAAATATATTTTTTATAATATTAATAAATAGTGCAA
>JALUMZ010000259.1 GCA_027055635.1 Campylobacteraceae bacterium | reverse complement strand
TTCCTAGCGATTTAGAGATAACCAAAGAGAGTGTTATAAGCAGTTCAGAAGATATAATAAACACACAAAAAGTTTTAGATGATTTAGTTATTTCATTACGCGATGTTGTAAGCACAATCAATGAAGACGCAGAGTCAGAAACAGAAATAGCAGATAGAGTGACAGTTTTAGCCGATCAGACAACGGAAATCAAGAATATTATTTCTATGATTAGAGATATAGCCGATCAGACAAATCTGCTAGCACTAAATGCAGCCATAGAGGCTGCACGAGCAGGTGAGCACGGAAGAGGGTTTGCCGTCGTAGCTGATGAAGTAAGAAAGTTGGCTGAGAAAACTCAAAAAAGCGTAAGTGAAATTGATGGTGTTATTCAAATGATTGTTCAAGGTGTTGAAGAGACAAAAAGTGAAATGGAAAATGTTGTAACAAGATCTCAAGAAGTAGCTGAATCAACAAATGCATTAGTGGAACAAGCAGATAAAACAAAACATAGACTAGATGATACGATTGTGATTTCTCAAAAGGCAGTAAAAGAGACAATTAATATCAGTGGTAAGGTTATAGATATGATGAAAACTTCAGAAAAATTAGCAGATGAAGCAAAAATTGCCGATAAAATTTCTAAAGATTTAGTAGAAGTTTCTAGTAGTTTAAAAGAAGTAAATGGCAAAATTAATCATGAAGTGGAAAAATTCAAAGTCTAAGGATAGTATGATACTATGACAGAAAGAGTATATCTCGTTGCCAATAATACACTTAAATCAATCTATGGTATGAATTTTATAGTGTTATTCTAAAAAAATATCATATCCATGTTTTTTGCTTATATTTCTTGTAATCTGGTGTTTTTTTACTCCAAAGTTTTTCCTCTTTGTTTGCTTTGAGGAAGAGTGACAACAATAATAGAAGATATATGATGATATTTATAGTATTTAAGTTGAAGATGATGACACCAAGCATCATAAGAGCCACTGAAAAGTACATAGGGTGTCTCATATATCTATATATACCGTGAGTGACTAACTCTGCACCGTCTTTTATCTCTGGGATGATGTTAAAATTGTTAAGTTTGTTGTTGTATATAGCATAAATTCCTATGATAAATCCAATTATAAATATACTCAAAGGGACTATATTTGAAGTAAATGAGCTGTTTAAAAATAGAAGCACAAACGCAAGCAAATACTGCACCGATACTAAAAAATAGGAATATAACTTTTTTCTCATACTCTAATTTTAGCAAAAGATAGTAAATTTATCGTCTATTTATATAAAAATAGTATAATTATTAGACGATTCAACCAATGGCGGGCGAAAGCCTCAATTCAAACTTTTTAATTTTATTTTTAGATATTAACTGTTTCAGTTAAAAATCTCTTCAAAAAAATGGAAAACAAAAGGATGGAAAACAATTAAGAGTAATAACCTCTTATGGAAAACAAAGAAATGGAAAACAAAATATGGAAAACAAATCCCAATACTTATTTACAAGTGAAGTCGTAAGCCCGGGACATCCGGATAAATGTGCAGATATTATAGCTGACAGTATAGTTGATGCTTTGATAATAGCAGATCCCAACTCTAGAGTTGCTAGTGAAGTTTTTGTTGCAGGTAAGCATGTAGTTATAGGTGGAGAGGTTAAAACTTCTGCTAAACTAGAAACTGAAGATTATGAAAATATAGTAAAAAATGCTCTTGCAAAGATTGGATATGATGGAAAATCAGCATTTGATAAAAATCAGTGTCTTCATCCTGATGATGTAAAGATTCAAGTTCTTTTAAATAGACAATCAAGTGATATATCTCAAGGAGTTGACCAAGAAACCGGTGAGATTGGAGCTGGAGATCAAGGTATAATGTTTGGTTTTGCCACAAATGAAACAGCAGATTTTATGCCATCAGCCATCACTTATGCAAGGATGATTTGCGATAAAGTTTACCATTACGCACTAGACCATAACCAAAAATTAGGAGTTGATATAAAGACTCAGGTTACCATGGATTATGGTACTAAAGAGAACTTCGAGAATTGTCTGCCTCAAAAGATTCACACTATAGTGGTATCTGCCCCATCAGTTGAAGATATGCCTATCGAAGAGGTGCGAAAGTTACTAAAAGGTCTCATAGACGATACAGGGCTTCCTCCAAGACTTTATGACCCCAAGAGTACGATACTGCACCTAAATCCAACAGGAAGATATGTAAATCATAGTTCTTTGCATGATTCTGGTTTGACAGGTAGAAAGCTGATAGTTGATAGTTTTGGCGGATATTCACCTATAGGTGGAGGTGCTCAAAGCAGCAAGGATTATACAAAAGTTGACAGAAGTGGCCTGTATGCAAGTAGATGGATAGCAAAACATATAGTTGCAAGTGGGTTAGCAAAAAAATGCTCAGTTCAGCTCTCTTATGCTATAGGTGTGGCAAAACCAGTATCTATCAGTGTAGATACTTTTGGTACTTATACTAGTGTGAGTGACGATGTTTTGTCTAATTTTGTATTAAATACATTTAGTCTTACTCCAAGATGGATAACTGAAAAATTTGGTCTGGATAAACCAAGTAGTGAGACCTTTTTGTATGCTGATGTAGCAGGAAGAGGACAGGTTGGTCAGAGTGATTATCCTTGGGAAAAGTTAGATGCGCTAGAACTTTTTGAAGCTTTAAAATAGCTCTACATGTAGATGATATGAAGATAAAAATATCTCGTTCGGTGGTAATTCGCATTTTATTGTGGGTTTTTTTACTGTTTGGAGGTACGATATTTGGTATAATTTCTGACAAATATGACCCTGTGTGGCATAGTTATCTTTTTCATATCATCTCCTTTATTTTAGGCTATATCGTTCTTGTTTTTGCCTTTAGGTCGGCTGCAAATGGTGGAAGAGAGCTAAAAAAAGGAAGAGTTGGAGATATACCTAGACTTGAAACAAATCATCTCGTAACAACAGGCATATACAACTGTATGAGACATCCTATGCTTTTTGGTTTAACACTTTTGCCACTAGGAACAGCTCTTCTTGTGGGTTCACCCACTTTTATATCTGTTATAGCCCCAGCAGAGATGGTATTTATCATATTTATGGTGGTTGTTTTTGAAGAGTGGGAAGTAAGAAAAAAGTTTAAAGAGGAGTATGAAGAGTATGCCTCAAAAGTACCGATGGTAAGCTTCAACAAAGAGTGCCTTGAAAAACTCTTTGGAAAGGTTTCTAAAAAAGAGAAAACAAGATGAAATACTCCACTAGAGATAAGATTTTAGATGCCGTATATAAACTCGTCTATATAAACGGATACAATGGCACAAGTATTGATATGATATTAAAAGAGTGTTCTATCCCAAAAGGCTCTTTGTATCACTATTTTAAATCCAAAAAAGAGATGGTTCTAGCAGTAGTAAAAGAGCGAATAGCTCCCAAAATGTATGAGTTTTATGATTTAAAAAAAGTCAAGGAAGAAGATAGCATAGATACCATGATAAGAGCCATATTAAAGGTGTCAAAAAAAGAAGAACTTGTAAAATTCGGCTGTCCTTTAAACAGATTAAATCAAGAGATGTCGCCGGTAGATGACGATTTTGATAAAGCGATAAATCTCATCTATGAGAGAATGAAGGGTGATATTTTATCGGTTCTTAGGGATGGTTCTATCAATCCTGATGTAGATTTAGACTCTTTGGCACAGTTCATTATAGCCACAGTTTGGGGAAGTTTGTCACTTAGCCCAAAACATTCATCAAAAAAGAGATACTTAAACACAATCAACCACCTTATAAATTATCTAAAATCACTTAAGCATTAGACTATTTAGTCTATTTTAAGAAAATATATTGTACTATTCTTTAACTAGACTAAATAGTCTAAAATCAAAGGAGAGGATATGTTTATAATTCCGCGTACCAAAAAAGAAGATGCAACCGGTGAGTTAAAGTTGCTATATAAAATCATTGAGAGAAGTTTAGGCTTTGTACCACCTCATTTTGAACTTTTTGCAACAATTGATATAGATGGTATGAAAAAGTTTATGGAGTATAATCAAAAGATGATGATCCACAAAAATATAGATAAAAATCTACTGCCCTTCTTAAGACTGTATATTGCTCAAAAAGAGTGCAGAACTTACTGTGTTTGGCTAAATACAAAATTTTTAACACAGATGAATGTAGATAAAAATATCATAGAAAATATTCAAACCCAAATAGAAAATATCCCATTTGATAAAAGACAAAAAACACTTCTTTTAAAAGTCTTAAAAGCTATAGATACCCCAAATGATTTTTCAAAAGATGATTTGGATGAGCTTTATGCCTTGAATTTTAGTAATAAAGATTTTTTTGATCTACTCAGATATGCATCGGATTTTATAAGTAATAGTAAAATAATAGAAGTCTACTGTAAAAAAACTTTCAGTGTATAGGGTTATTAGAGGTATCCATATAAAAAAATTGCAATTTTATAGGTAATAACCTGTATATTTCTTGCTGATTTTAGTAGGTATGTTTTTTATGGAGAGAGCTCTTGTGTGAGAGAAATTATTATGCTAGATACTGTTTTTGTTGTTTTATGGGCATTGGTATGAACTACAACTTGCCCTCAAAACTTCTTTAGCTTTCTATGTGGATTTTTGATGAATCTTTTGAGTTTTTACGAATCATATTTTTGATTTGTTCAACAGAGTAATTCTTTTGTATTTGATTTTCTCCTAAAAGATCAAATCTTACTTGAATAGTAAGCTTTCCAAGTGCTTCTGAGAGTTTTTGCATGTCGTTTTCAAATGTTGCATCTGCAGAGAGCGTTGAAACTACATTTAAAAAATTTGTATATTCATTTAAGACACTTGGGGAGGCAAATATAGCAAGTCTATGGGTAATAAATTGTAATTTTGTAATGTCTGCTTCATTAAATTGGTTTTTCTCCGCCATATTCTCCATAAAATCCAAAAGCTTTTCATAAGTTTTAGCTTTAAGATCTAGAAACTTAATGTTTTGTTCTTTTTCAATTTCTACCGCTGTTTGTTTATTTAGAAGTAGGGCAGTAATAAAAACGGTTGCAATTGTTCCTAAGATAATAAGAACAATCTCTTGAGTAAAAGGCGTAGAATCTGTAACTTTATAGGCATAGCGTAAGTAAGTGTATCCTGCTACTAGTGTCAAGAGTGTTAAAAATAAGTATATGAACTGTTTTGTTATATTTGACATTTGTGTTTTTATCCTTAAAAATTTTAAATAATTGTACAATAATAGAACTAAACCTATTGTCAAAGAGAAGAAAGATGGAAAAGAGAGTTAAAAAAATGAAGAGTTGGAGGTAAGAAAAAAATTTAAAGAGGAGTATGAAAAGTGCGCCTCAAAAGTACCGATAGTAAACTTTCAAAAAGAGTGTCTTGAAAAACTCTTTGGAAAAATTAACTAGAAGTTACTTGAATAAATATTGACTTTTATTAATGTTAGTTTTATTTTATTGTAAGTATAATAATTTAATTTTCTAACTTAAAAGGGGTTTCTGATGTTTTCAAACATGTCAATTTCTAAAAAAGTTCATATTCCATTAATTGCGTCTGTTGTTTTAGGTATCTTGATTGTTGCTGTGACTAGCTTGGTATCTATTGATAAGATGAAAAAAGATACATATAGTGAAAAGGTTTTGGATTTTAAAATAAATTTGGATAATCAGATTCAATCAAAAAATAATGTTTGGCTTACAAATGCTATGCAATTAGCAAGAAATAAAGCGATAATCAATGCCTTCGCTAGCGGAGATAGAAAAACTCTCGAAAATATAATGGCTGGCATTGGTAAGCTATATCGCGATAACACCCCATTTAAAAAAGTTAGTGTGCATCTTCTTGATCCCTCCTTGAAGACATTTTTTAAATCTTGGAAACCAAAAAGTTTTGGAGATAGCTATGCAAGTTCCAAGGCTTATCAAGAAGTCTTAAAGACTAAAAAGCCCATCATCACTTTTGAGGAATCGTCAAAAGGTTTAAGACTAAAAAGCGTGTTTCCTATGTATAAAAGTGGCAAATTTATAGGTCTTTTATCATTTAACGGAGGTATAAATAATTTTGGTAGTGCTCTGAAAAAGAGTGGTATAGACTTTTTATATTTTTTAGATAAAAAATATGCTTCTTTATATCCTAAGGCAAAAAAGGTAAAAGATGGATATCCTCTTTCTAGCACAAAACACATAGACAAAGCATTTTTAAATTATGTTTTTTCAGATAATTTTAGCCTCAATAAGGCTATAAAATCAAACTTTATAATAGATAACAAATATTTTACAAAGGCATTGCCAATAAGGAATTTTAAAAAAGAGGTAGTCGGATACGCTCTTATGGCAGCTAAAAGCAATGTCGTTCAAGCGGCTATAAACCATACAACTTCCTTGGTGATTACTCAAGTTGTTATTATGATAATAATAGATGTACTTATTGTTCTGCTTATAATTCTGGTTCTTCAAAAATCACTTATAAATCCTATAAAGAGACTTGATACTACTGCTAAGGAGTTGGCAGAAGGAGATGCTGATCTTTCCAAAAGAATAGAAATTGTTTCAAATGATGAGATAGGACATGCAATCTTGAGTTTTAACACTTTCTTAGATAAGGTTGAATCTATTGCAGATGATGCAAAAAATGATGCACAAGAGGCAAGAATTGCTAAAAATAACGCAGATAAAAGCCTGCAAAAAAGTAACTTATTTACATCATTGTCAGACAAAATGGTTAGTGGAGTAGTTTATGATAATGGAAATATTCAAGAGAATATAAGCAGTAATATGAAAAATATTGACGAGATAAATAAGATAAATAGTGGAAATGAGAAGATTGTTCAAGATGTCCACAAAAATACAAATGAGATAGTTGAAAATATAAATGAAATAGTTGAAATGATGCATGGGGCAAAAGAAAATTCAGAACAATTGAATCAAAATGTGGATGAAATAAGCAATGTTATAGCACTTATCAAA
>JALUMZ010000258.1 GCA_027055635.1 Campylobacteraceae bacterium | reverse complement strand
GAAAAACAGAGCAGATATAGAGGCTATAAAAACTGAACTAAAGATAGACAATAACGATATAGCCCTGGCTAAAAGTAAATATTATCCAAAATTAATACTCTTTGGCGCTTACAAGAGACAAGGTGACAATCTTAATCTTAATGGAAATGGATTTAGCAATGCAGATCAAAGCTACATAGGTGCAAGTCTTAGTTATAACATTTTTGATGGCGGAGCAAGACAGAGTGAAAAAGAGGCCATTTACGCAAAAAGAAGTGCAAGAATTTTGTATTTTAGTGATTACAAAAGAGTTGTAAGAAAAAATATAAAAAATGCCATATCTAACCTCAAGTCACTAAAACACCAGTTAAAAGCAGCAAAAAAACAGATAGTTGCATTTAAAAGTTATTATAACTTGACCAAAGGCAGATTTGACAACTCTCTAGCTAGTGGAGATGAATTGAGTCGTTCTATCGCGGATTTAGCTCAAGCAAAAGCAAAAGAAGAAAATATAAAAGCAAAGATATTTTTCCAAAAATGTAAAATTTTACTAATGATTAACAATAAATATATTCTAAAAACCAATAAATTGCCAAATCTCTAAAAAAAGCAACATCTGAATTAAAAAATGAGATAGATGTTTTTAAGATTTAGTTCGTCTTTTCCTCAATTTTATAGTTGGCATTTGCGATATAAAAACACCGCTTAGAATTATAACCGATGCTATGATCTGAAAAAATTTTAGCTTCTCGCCTAAAATCAAAAATGCCAATATAACTGTAAAAACCGGTATAAGATTTATATATACTGAAGCTTTACCCGCTTCCATACGACCTAATGCAAAGTTAAACATACCATATCCACCTAAAGTCACAACAATTCCAAGATATATAGTCCAAAGTGCTGCATCTAAAGTGATATGCATACCTATGGAGTTATACTCCCAAATAGCAAAAGGTAAAAAGAAAATAGCTCCTATAAATGCTTGTATGGCAGTTAGAAAAAGTGGTGAAAATTTGGAACTCAAATGACGACTAGATATCGCATACCCTGCTCCACAAACCATCGCTAAAAATTCCAAAGTATTACCCAAAAGTGGGTGCAAAGCATTTGTCTCGCTGTTAGCAGAAATACTCAACCAAATAGCACCGATAACAGCCAATATAGCTCCAATGACTAATTTTTTGGTTATCACCTCTTTTAGTATAATCCCTGCCGCAACTGCTGTGATGAGAGGCATCATAGAGGTTATCATACCGGCTTGTGCCGCAGAGGTATTTTGTAAAGCTTTTGCTTCAAATATAAAGTACATACAAGGCTCAAAGATAGTCATAACTGCTATATACTTTATATCCTCTTTGCTAAAATGTAGTTTTGAAAACTGCTTTATAAAATAAACAAAACAGAGGCTGGCAAAAAACATCCTGCCAAAGATTACACTCATGGGACCCATCGGTCCGATAGCAGACTTTAGAGCTATAAAAGAGCTAGCCCAAACCATCATAGCAATAACAAGAGCACCAACAGCGAGCCAATCTATATCTTTTTTTATCACAAATTCTCTTTTTTTAGCGCAATTTTACCATAATAAAAAAATTTTGAGATATAATACATTTTGAAGGAAAAAATATGAATATAAAAACAGCAAAAGAAGCCATAGATTTGATAGAAAAAAGAGGCATAAAGCAGATAAAAC
>JALUMZ010000257.1 GCA_027055635.1 Campylobacteraceae bacterium | reverse complement strand
ATTTTTATGTACTAAAGCACGAGCTACCGTTCTGTACTATTTTCTTTTTTTGCTGAGTAATTTTTTGCTAAAATTTTCCCCGCACTACTATACAATCTGTCACTCTGTATTGTTTTATATCGGTTTTTTTGGAGGTTCACACTAACTCTCCGCTCTCAAATTTTTTGTTGTATTGATCTAACGCTATTTGCATGTCATCTCTGATTTTTTCATACCAATTTTCATCTTCTTTTGGATCAACTAAATCCAAATAGTTTACAATTACCGTGCCGCTTTTTGCTTTAAAATTTTGTGAATCAAATATGTTTCTAGTGTTTACAACAACAACCGGCTGTACTTTTAAGTTCAATTTTTCTGCTAAAAATTTTGCACCTTTTTGAAACTTTAAAAGTTTTTTCCCTCTACCTCTAGTGCCTTCTGGAAATATAGCAATGATTCTGCCTTCGCTTATCCTCTGTTTTGACTCTTTGAGTAGTTTTACCATGGATCTTCTGTCTTTTCTGTCTATAATTATCATCTTAGGAGCTTCTAAGATGTGCCCAAAAAGCGGTATATCTCTTATCTCTTTTTTTGCGACCCAGCATAGATTTTTAGGGTAGATTGCCTCTAGAGAAGTTATATCTAGCAGGCTTTGGTGATTTACCAAAATAAGTTTTGCTTCCTTGTTTGGTTTTCCATGTTGGACTATTGTAAAACCTATGAGGTATTTTTGCATTTTTGCCCAAATTTGCCTTATTTTATATGTACTATTTTTGAATATATACATCAAAACTATAGTAACTAAAACAGTGAAAACAAATTGTATCATAATAAAAATTGCTTTAATCCTTGATAACATTTTTCTCCTTTATCCATCCTATTTTTCCATCTGGTAGGATAATTTTGATGTAATTTTCCCTTTTATTGAGTCTTTTGACCCGAATTCTTTTTTTGGTGATATAAAATAGGGTTGAATTTTTAGTCGGAAGTATATAGACTTTGCTATTTTTTGCTATTTTTATACTCCTTAGAGGATTCACGCCTAAGATAAATAGAATTATTAATACTAAAAAGAGAAGCAGATATATTATTCTGCGTCTTTTTATAAAAAGCAAAAGCAGTATCAAGGAGACGATAGCATAAGTTATATTTTTATAGAGGTTATAGGAGCTATTTTGTGGGTTTAAATCGCTTTGTGTGCTTATATCTTCATCGCTGAGTACGAGATTTATGGATTTTTTTATAAATCTGTTTTGCTTGAGGTTGAAGTAGCTAAATACAAGTTTGTCAGTATATTTTGGAACTATTGCATAGTAGTAAATTCTTGAAATTGGAAAGTTATCAACATATGAGTCGATACCTCCTCTAGTCACATAAGAGAGATTAAAATCTTTTAAATTTGCATTTTTTGCTACTATTTCAAGAACTACCATCAAATTCTCTTCATCAAAATGTGTAGTTTTTACTTTTAGCACATCTAGCCAGCTAGCCAATACATTTGAAAAATCTCTATCTTTATTAAGAGTTAAGATATTCAGTTTTAAATCTGGAATTTCTTGAGAAGAGCTTAAGTTTCCATCTTTATAGAGTTCAAAGAAGATTTGCGGAAGAGTAGCATTATCCTCTTTTGCTCTAAAATAAAATTTTTTCTGATATGAAAATTCATCTGTTTTAGTCCAATTGTCATCAATATTTAGT
>JALUMZ010000256.1 GCA_027055635.1 Campylobacteraceae bacterium | reverse complement strand
GTTATAGAGATATGCAGATTACAAATAGACCCGATTTCAAGGGGATTGAGACTTAATGTATTGTTGTCATCGTGCATTTGTCCGATTACAAATAGACCCGATTTCAAGGGGATTGAGACTCTCATAATATCTTCAAGTTTATCAATATCTATCATTACAAATAGACCCGATTTCAAGGGGATTGAGACTGGTTAATCTTGTAACCATTCTCACCAACTTTTTTATTACAAATAGACCCGATTTCAAGGGGATTATTATATTTGTTTGATACAATACTGCTATGAGAGGAAGTTGTGTCAGGGCGTAAAGTTTTTGGGATTAAATGATTGAATAAGAGCGTCCCCTCGTAGTTTCTTTTTTTTATAACCCCGCATATTTTAAAGTCTTAAACTAAGCATTATCAATAATCCAATATAATATACACAATAAAATTATTGGAGACTTTTTGCAAAAACCGTTAAAACTTTTAGTTTCATCACTAGAGCCATCTGCAAATTTACATTTGAAGCCTATTTTGGAAAAATTAGAAAACTATGAGCTTTTTGGCATATTTGATGAAAAGTTCGGCAAGCCATATCTGCCTTCGTCTGCTTTTTCGATTATGGGTTTTATAGATGTGATTCCAAAAATAAAGAAAGCAAAGAGAGCCATAAAAGAACTCGTGAAAGAGAGTTTTTTGGTAGATAAAGTTTTGCTCATCGACTCTCCTGCTTTAAATCTCCCTTTGGCAAAAGCTATAAAAGAGAAAAATCCTAAAGTAGAGATTATTTACTATATACTTCCTCAAGTTTGGGCTTGGAAAGCAAAAAGAGTCCAAAAAGTAGAAAGATATTGTGATGTTTTAGCTTCGGTTTTGCCTTTTGAGAACAAGTTTTATAATCGCTCGACCTTTGTAGGTCATCCGTTGATTGATGAAATCAAAGAGTATAAGAAGGAGTATAAAGCTACAGGTATTGTATCGTATTTGCCTGGAAGCAGAAAAAGTGAGATAAGAAAACTTATACCAATTTTCAAAGAGTTGGTTAAAAAGATAGAAAAAAAAGCCTTATTAGTGGTTCCGTCTTTTTTTAATGATGAACAGATAAAAGATATATATGGAGATATAAAAGAGTTTGAGATTGTAAGAGATGCTAGAAGTGCATTTTTAAAAAGTGAGTTCGCTTTTGTTTGTTCAGGTACTGCCACTCTTGAAGCAGCCCTTATCGGAACGCCTTTTATTTTGGCTTATAAAGCAAAAAAGTTAGACTACATGATAGCTAAAAGATTTGTCAAGCTCAAACATGTTGGACTTGCAAATATACTGTTTGATTTTGCATCCTTGTCACCTCTACATGTAGAGCTTTTGCAAGATGAGGTCAATAGTGAAAATCTATATAGCGAGTATAAACAAATAGACAAAAAGTGCTTTTTTGAGAACTCTTTGCATGTAAGAGAGATTTTACAAAAAGGCTCGTTAAACGATATGTTAGATATAATAACAAAAAAATAGATGGAGAGATTATGAATAAAGAGCCAATGACAGATTTTGGTTTTCAAAAATTAAGTAGAGAATTAAATGATTTGATAAAAGTACAAAGACCCGAAACTGTGATTGAGTTGGATATCGCAAGAAGCCATGGAGATTTGAAAGAGAATGCAGAATACCATGCCGCAAAAGAGAAGCTAGCTTTTATTGAAAATAGAACAGGTGAGTTAAACGACCTGATGACCAGAGCTCAAGTTGTTGATCCAAGTTCGTATGAACATGATCGAGTGAGATTTGGCTCAACAGTGGTTTTAGAAGATATGGATAGTGAAGAAGAGCTGACTTATACGATAGTAGGCAGTACCGAGAGCAATCCTGATCGTGGGCTTATCTCTTACCATTCACCTTTGGCAAGACAACTTTTGGGTAAAGAAGAGGGTGATGAAGTGGTGGCTAAGCTTCCATCAGGTGAAAAAGAGTATGAGGTTTTAAGTGTGAGTTATGAGGAGATAAGCTTTGAGTAGTAAAAAAATTCCAGTAGCCATAATCGGGGCAAGCGGATATACGGGATTGGAGCTTTTAAAGCTGTTGATAACACACCCGATTTTTGAGATAAAGTACATAGGAAATAGCGAAGGGGGGATAAGAGTTGAAGAGTTACACCCCTCACTAAAGGGCGTTTTGAGTCAAGAAGTTTTAAAGAGTGATGCTTCTAAGATAGCAAAAGTTGTTGATTTGGCATTTTTGGCACTTCCTCACAAAACCGCTATGGGCTTTGCAAGCCAATTGCTAGAAAATGGTGTAAAAGTAGTGGATTTATCGGCTGATTATAGGCTTGAATTGGATACTTATGAAAAGCACTATTGCAAACACATAGATAAAAAAAATCTTCCAAATGCAGTTTATGGGCTACCTGAATTTTATAGAGACGAGATCAAAAACAGCTCTTTGGTTGCAAATCCGGGATGCTACCCGACAGCAGCACTTTTAAGCTTACTTCCGTTTTGTGATTTGATAGATGAAAATTATCCGATATTTATAGATGCAAAAAGCGGGGTTAGCGGGGCAGGTAAAAAGTGCACCCAAAAGACCCATTTTGTCTCGATAGATGAAAATATTTTTGCTTACAATCCTCTGATGCACAGGCATGAACCAGAAATCAAAGAGAAGATGAAAAAGCAGAACAATAAGAATTTTGATATAAACTTCGTACCTCACCTCTTACCTATAGTCAGGGGTGAAATGGTAGATAGCTATATGCTTCTAAAAGATGAAAATATAGAGCCCTTAAAACTCTTAAGAGAGTTTTATAAAGATGAAAAATTTATAAGGATATATGATAAGCCAGTAGATATGAAGACTCCAAGCGGTACAAACTTTTGTGACATTTTTGCCAAAGTTGTCGGTAAAAAACTATATCTAAACTCTACAATTGACAATATCCTAAGAGGCTCATCTTCACAAGCAGTAGTAAATGCAAATATTATGTTTGGTTTTTGCGAAGATTTAGGGATACCCACCATAGCTTATGTGCCTTAGAGTAAAAGAGGGTGCACTTTTTATAAGTGATGCCCATGACAGCGATAAACGAGATGGGTTTTATCGCTTTCTCCTCAAAATAAAAGAAAAAGAGATAAATCCTACCCAACTTTTTCTTATGGGTGATATGTTTGATTTGCTAGTAGGTGAAGTGCAATATCTTGTAAAAACTCACGCTAAAGAGATAGACTTGCTTGACGAGATTGCCAAAAATTTAGAAGTTTATTACTTTGAAGGCAATCATGATTTTGTATTAAAAAGATTATTTCAAAATGTTAAAGTTATAGATATAAGTATGCAACCCATTTTATTTGACATAGCAGATAAAAAGATACTTCTTTCACATGGAGATAAATATGGGGGTGCTTTGCATGCTTTTTTTACCAAACTCATAAGAAGTGTTTTTCTGTTGAAAATTTTAAACCTAATAGATAAAATGGGAGATTTCTTTATATCTAAAAAAATCAAAAGCGATCTTTTAAAGAAAAATATTTGCTCCAAAATTGAAAATTTTAAAGAGCTTATAGAGCTTAAAATTTCTAAAAATCATCTTTTTGAAGCAGATATAATAGCAGAAGGACACTATCACCAAAATAGGAATTTTGAAAATAAAAAATATAAATACATAAATTTTTCATCTTTTGCGTGCAATCAAAGTTATTTTATTGTACAATTATCACCAGAGATAAAGTTTTTAGAAATAAAGGGCGATGCCTAAATACAATTAAGGGGCTACGATGTTTGATGACAACGTGCTAAAAGTAGGCTCTAATGAGATGGAGCTGGTGGATTTTCGTATTTTCAAGCAAGACGGTGATGAGACATACGAAGGCATATATGGAGTAAATGTATCAAAAGTTCGTGAAATTATAAAGATACCAAACTTAACACAACTTCCAGGAGTACCCGAATATATAGAGGGTATTTTTGATTTGCGAGGGGTTGTTATCCCTGTTGTAAATTTGGCAAAATGGATGAATATCAATGAGCCAGTTGATAGCAAGATAAAGCCTAGGATCGTTATTACCGAATTTAGTGATGTGCTTATCGGATTTATTGTTCATGAGGCAAAAAGGATAAGAAGAATCAGCTGGAAAGATATAGAGCCGGCATCTTTTGTATCTGGTATGGGAACATTAGATAGGAGTCAAATTACAGGGGTAACTAGGATAGAAAATGATGAAGTTCTGCTTATATTAGATCTAGAAAGCGTAGTTGAAGAGTTAGGATTTTATAAACCTAGAACCGATATGGATACAAATGAAATCATGCAACTAGAAGGTACCGCACTTGTTCTTGATGACAGTATGGTAGCAAGAAAACTTGTAAGTGATGCTTTGAAAAAAATGGGCTTGAAAGTTACTGAAGCAAAGGATGGCTTAGATGGTTTGCAAAAACTTGAAGGGCTATATAGCGTTTATGGTGACAGGCTAGATAAAGAGTTAAAGATAATAATAAGTGATGTTGAAATGCCGCAAATGGATGGTTTCCATTTTGCTGCAAATGTAAAAGATGATGATAGATTTAAGAATGTACCTATAGTGTTTAACTCATCTATTAGCGATCATTTTAGTGAATTAAGAGGAAAAGAGGCGGGCGGTGAGGCCTATTTGACAAAATTCGATGCGGCGGTTTTTTATAAAGAGATTTCAACTGTTTTAAAATCGCATATAAAAGATGAAGAGTAAAGGCTGAGCTATGGATGATATGCAAGAAATAATGGAAGATTTTTTGGTAGAAGCTTTTGAGTTGATTGAGCAAATTGATCAAGATTTGGTTGAGCTTGAAAATAACCCAGAAGATTTAGAACTGTTAAATCGTATATTTAGAGTTGCTCATACAGTAAAGGGTTCTTCATCTTTCCTTAATTTTGATGTATTGACAGGGTTAACGCACCATATGGAGGATGTCCTAAATAAGGCTAGAAAAGGCGAGTTGAAGATAGAGCCTGCGATTATGGATGTTGTTTTAGAGTCGATAGATATGATGAAAGAGTTGCTAGAAGCTATCAGAGACAATGGAAATGACACAGATATAGGGATGGATATAACAGATATATGTAATAGACTAGATGCAATTTCGCAAGGAAAGGCAATTGAAAAAGAAGAAGTCCAAGAAGAGGTTGCGGAAGAAGAGCCTGAAGAGCAAATAGTTGAACCTAAACATGAAAGTGAGCCGGAAGAAGATGTTGACTACTCTAAAATGAGTGACGATGAGGTTGAAGCTGAAATAGAAAGGCTTTTAAAAGAGAAAAAAGAGGAAAAGAAAAAGAAAAAAGCTCTCAAAAAAGAGGGAGAAAGTAGTGAGCCGGCAAAAGAGGTGCAACAACCCAAAAAAGAGATAGAAAAACAAAAGTCTGTTCCTAAAGCTCCTGTAAAAACTCCTTCTAAAAGCCCTGCTAAAGCTCCTGTTAAAAAACAGGCAGCAAGTGCAATTGAACAGACTATCAGGGTTGAAGTTAAAAGACTAGATCATCTTATGAATCTTATAGGTGAATTAGTTCTAGGAAAAAATAGACTACTTAAGATATATGATGATGTAGAAGAGAGATATGAGGGAGAAAAATTTTTAGAAGAGTTGAATCAGGTAGTATCCTCTGTATCTTTGGTAACAACAGATTTGCAGATCGCAGTCATGAAAACAAGGATGCTTCCTGTCGCAAAAGTATTTAATAAATTTCCAAGAATGGTTAGAGACCTCTCTCGTGAGTTAGGAAAATCAATCGAGCTTAAAATCACAGGTGAAGAGACTGAGCTTGACAAGTCAATTGTAGAGGAGATAGGAGATCCGTTAGTTCATATTATCAGAAATTCTTGCGATCATGGTATAGAAGATGGTGATACTAGGCTACTTAAAGGGAAACCTGAGGGTGGAACGATAGAGCTAAAAGCGTACCATGAGGGGAATAATATAGTTATCGAAATAGTAGATGACGGTAAAGGTCTTGATCCAGATATGCTTCGCCATAAATCTTTGGAGAAGGGTATTATAAGCGAAAGAGAAGCTGATACTATGAGTGACAAAGAGGCGTATGCTCTCATATTCAAACCCGGTTTTTCTACTGCAGCACAAGTTACAAGTGTTTCTGGTCGTGGTGTTGGTATGGATGTTGTGAAGACAAATATAGAAAAATTAAATGGTATCATAGATGTTGATAGTGAGGTAGATAAGGGAACAGTCATAAAATTAAAGATTCCTTTGACTCTAGCTATTATTCAGGCTCTTTTGGTCGGTGTACAAGAAGAATTTTATGCTATTCCTTTAGCATCAGTTCTAGAAACCGTAAGAATTCCTTTAGATGAGATATATACTATTGAGGGAAAAAATGTACTAAGACTTAGAGATGAAGTTCTCTCTTTGGTTAGACTTTCAGATATCTTTGGTGTAGATCAAGTGTATGAGAATAATGAGCATGCTTATGTAGTTGTTATCGGTTTAGCTGAGTCAAAACTAGGTGTGATAGTTGACACCCTTGTTGGGCAAGAAGAGATAGTTATCAAGTCTATGGGAGATTATCTCAAAGGCATAGATGGAATAGCCGGTGCTACCATAAGAGGCGATGGAAGAGTAACACTTATAGTTGATGTAGCTGCGTTGATGGATTTAGCAAAAAATATAAGTATCGATATCACTGCTGACACTCAAAGTACACAAAAAGTCAAAGAGAAACCGAGTGATTATTATGTGTTGATAGTAGATGACAGTAAGATGGATAGAAATATTATGAAAAAGGCCTTAACACCTACAGGCATAAGTTTAGTAGAAGCAACAAATGGTCAAGAAGCTCTAAATATCATAAAGTCTGGAGAATATAATTTTGATGCAGTCTTGATTGATATAGAGATGCCAAGGATGGATGGATATACCCTAGCATCTGAAATTAGAAAATACTCTAAATATAAGCATCTATCATTGATAGCAGTAACATCAAGAACCTCAAAATCAGATAGATTAAGGGGTGTTGAGTCTGGCATGAGTGAATATATAACAAAGCC
>JALUMZ010000255.1 GCA_027055635.1 Campylobacteraceae bacterium | reverse complement strand
GAGAGGAAACTCTCTGTTTGATTCTTCAAATTCTTCAAAAAATATAGGGGCTTCCTAAATGGATATTTTAACTTTTATGCAACAGATGATCAATGGTATCAGCCTTGGCTCTATGTATGCATTGATTGCTATTGGTTATACCTTGGTATATGGGGTACTAAGGCTTATAAATTTTGCTCACGGCGACATAATGATGGTCGGAGCTTTCATCGCTTATTTGGCACACGCTTCTGGCGTTCCTTTTGAATTAGCTGTTATATTAGCTATAGTTGTTGCTATGGTAACAGGTATTTTAACAGATAAAGTTGCCTATAAGCCACTTCGAGATGCACCAAAGATTTCACTTTTGATTACCGCTATCGGTATCAGCTTCTTTTTGGAAAATCTCTTTAATGTACTTTTTGGCGGTGTGCCTAGAGCATTTGCAGCGCCAGATTATTTAACACAAATTATGCATTTTAAAGGTATGGTTATACCTATGACAGTTGTGATAATTCCAGCTGTTACTCTTGTATTGCTTTTTATCACACTTTGGATACTAAATAAAACAAAATACGGCATGGCTATTCGTTCACTTGCTTTTGATATACCGACAGTAAAACTCATGGGTATAAATGCAGACTTTATCATAATGCTTGTTTTTGCTATGGGCTCGGCTTTAGCAGCAATAGGCGGTATTTTTTATGCTATCAGTTATCCTTCTATCGATCCTTTGATGGGTATCATAGTCGGTCTTAAAGCATTTGCAGCTGCCGTACTTGGTGGAATCGGTAGTGTTACAGGCGCAGTTCTTGGCGGATTTATACTTGGTTTTACAGAGATAGTTGTTGTGGCTTTCATGCCAGAACTTGGTGGGTACAAAGATGCCTTTGCCTTTGTTTTCTTGATTTTGGTGCTGTTGTTTAAACCAACAGGCATCATGGGTCAAGATTTAGAACGCAGTAGATTTTAAGGAGCAAATATGAAAGCGATAAAATTATCATTTTTGGCAGTAGCTATAGTTTTTGTTTGGTTTGCTCAAAATCATTTTGATCCTTATGCTGTTAGTATATTGAACAATATAGCTATATTTGCTATTTTGGCACTAAGTTATAACTTGATAAATGGTGTTGCAGGACAATTTTCACTAGAGCCAAATGGCTTTGTTGCAATTGGCGCTTATGTTACGGCACTATTTTTAATTCCTGCTGAAACTAAGCTTGATATGTTTGCCTTAGAAGACCCGACACCATTTGTGTTGGCTATGCATACATCTTTCTTGCCGGCACTCATCATGAGTGGTGTTGTTGCTTCTGTACTAGCTTTTATACTCTCTATACCTGTTTTTAGGGTAAGAGGTGATTATCTTGCTATTGTAACTTTGGGATTTGGTTTTATTATCAGAATTTTTGCTATGAATCAGCCAACTATGACAAATGGTGCTTTAGGATTAAATGATATACCTGATAATGCAAATCTTTACTGGACCGGTTTTACCATGATAGTTACATTTGTGATTATGCTAAATATCATCTATTCAAAGTATGGCAGGGCTATGAAAGCAGTAAGAGATGATGAAGATGCAGCGACAGCCATGGGTATTAATACTTTTTGGATAAAAACTTATGCTTTTATGACTAGCGCATTTTTCGAGGGAGTTGGCGGAGGTCTTATGGCTTCATTGCTTACAACTATAGCTCCTGACCAGTTTACTTTCTTGCTTACATTCCAACTTCTTATCATCATAGTGCTCGGTGGACTAGGCTCTATGAGTGGAACGATACTTGGTGCAATACTTGTTATGGGCGGAACAGAATGGCTGAGATTTTTAGATCAAAACATGGATATTTTCGGATACAATACAGGTGCTCACCCGGGTCTTAGAATGGTTGTTTTTTCTATACTTTTGGTTATACTTATGTTGTTTGCAAGAAGAGGACTTTTTGGCAATAAAGAGTTGACGGATATATTTAGGAGGAATAAATAATGGTTTTAGAACTTCAAAATATAACGATGCAATTTGGTGGAGTTGTTGCCATAGATAACCTTAGTTTTGGTGTTGAAGCCGGACAAATTTATGGGTTAATTGGACCAAATGGAGCAGGTAAAACAACACTTTTTAATATCGTAACAGGTAACTATATACAGACAAAAGGAAAAGTGAAATTTAACCATGAAGAGTTAAGTGGCTTGAAACCAAATATGATAGTTCAGCGAGGGATTGCAAGAACTTTTCAAAATATAAGGCTTTTTAAAAGTATGAGCGTACTTGATAATGTTCTTATTGGATTTCACAATCAAGCAAATTATACCTATTTTGAGTCGATCCTAAGGCTTCCAAGATATTTTCTTTATGAGAAAAAGCTAAAAAATGATGCTATGGAGATATTGGAGAGATTTGGTATAGCCAAATATGCAAATACAAATGCCTCTTCACTTAGCTATGGAAATCAAAGAAAAGTAGAGATAGCAAGAGCACTTGCAACAAATCCAAAGCTTCTTCTACTTGATGAACCCGCAGCCGGTATGAATCCAAATGAGACAGAAGATTTGTCGCAAATCATCAAAAATATTAAAGATGAATACGGCTTGACTATCTTGCTGATCGAGCATGATATGAAATTTGTAAATAATATGTGTGATAAAGTTTTGGTTCTTGATTATGGTGAAGAGATATTTGAGGGAAAACCAAGCGAAGCTATAGTGGATGAGAAAGTTGTTGCAGCATATTTGGGGGATTTTAAACATGCTTAAAGTAAAAAATTTAGAAGTATATTATGGTGTAATTGCTGCTGTAAGAGGTATAGATTTTGAGGTAAAAGAGGGTGAAATTATCTCATTGATTGGTGCAAATGGAGCAGGAAAAACATCAACTCTAGGCGCACTTTTGAATAGCATAAAGAGAAAAGGTGAGATAGTCTTTGGCGGATATGACACTAAGAATCACAAAACCCATACTTTAGTGCAAAAAGGGCTTGCTCTAGTGCCTGAGGGTAGAAGAGTATTTATAAATCTCAGTGTTGAAGAGAATCTTCGTATGGGTGCTTTTAATAATGATGAAAATTATGAGCATTTAAAAGATGAGATGTATAAACTCTTCCCGCGAATAGAGGAGAAAAAAGCTCAAATGGCAGGAACTCTAAGTGGCGGTGAACAGCAGATGCTTGCGATTGCTAGAGCATTGATGAGTGAGCCAAAACTTTTGATGCTAGATGAGCCTAGTCTCGGACTTGCCCCAAAGATTGTTGGAGAGGTTTTTGAGACTATAACAAGACTTAGAGATGAGGGAATCACAATCCTTTTGGTTGAGCAAAATGCCTATGCCGCACTAAATATATCAGATCGCGCATATGTACTAGAAAATGGTCAAATTGCTATGAGCGGAGATGCTAAAGAGTTGATAGGTGATGATACTATCAGACAAAAATACTTAGGCGGTTAATTAATATAATATTTACTTTCATCTGTTAGAATTCCCTATATTTTATTATAGGGGATTCTATGAGCAAACTTCTCAAAACACTACTTTCTATGAAAGCAGCAGTTCTTTTTCTATTTTTATTTGGTATTGCCAGCGGTGTTGCCACATTTGTAGAAAATGATTTTGGCACTGAAGCAGCATGGGCTGTTATTTATACTTCTTGGTGGTTTGAGGCCATCCAGATACTCCTTGGAATTCAACTAATCTACAATATCTATAAGTACAAAATGTACAAGAAAGATAAACTTCCGGCTTTTTTATTTCATATAGGCTTGATTGTTATACTTTTAGGGGCTGGAATTACCAGATATTTTGGATATGAGGGTATTTTACACATAAGAAATGGAGATACTGAAAATAGGATGATCTCTAGTGACTCTTATGTGAGTGTAAGCGCTATAAAGGGTGATAAAGAGTATAGAGTGGCACTTAAAAAACTTCTCTCTAGCGTTGGAGATAATAAATTTGATATAAAACTAGATGTTGCAGGCGATAGGGCAGATATAAAATTTAAAGAGTTTGTGCCAAATGCTGTCACAAAACTAGTAAGCGATCCAAATGGAAAGCCGGCAATTACTATGCTAGTCAGTGCCAATGGGTCACCGGAAAATATCACTTTAAAAGAGGGGCAAGTTTATATTGCAGGAAATAATATCATAACATTTGACAGGAAAACATCACCTACAAGCAAAAATATTGTAAATATAAGAGTAAAAGATGGAAAATTTTATATAAAATCACAAGCTCCAATCAGCTGGTTTCAAATGGTAGTAAATAAAAAAGGACAATTTGAGGCAAACAGGGAGTATGAGTTCACAACAGGAAAACTTTATACTATCGGTAAAGTAAATATAGCCCCTAGACAGATGCTTAAAAGTGCAAAAGAGAAAATTGTAAGTGAAACAAATCCCCTATTTAAAGGACGAAAAGGCATGAAACTTTCAGCTGTTATAGTTGATGTTTCTTATAAAGGCAAAACAAAAGAAGTTGCGATGTTTGGTCGAGGAAAAGGTTCAAAAGGATTTACTAAAAAAGTGATGATAGAGGGAACTCCTTTTCGTTTGGAGTGGGGTAGTAAGATCGTAAGACTGCCTTTTGCCATTAAATTGATAGAGTTTCAGCTAGACAGATATCCCGGCTCAATGTCACCTATGTCTTATGCTAGTGAGGTAGAGGTAATAGATAAAACAAAGGGTGTAAATATGCCATTTAGGATATATATGAATCATGTGTTAAATTATGGAGGATATAGATTTTTCCAATCCTCTTATGATCAAGACGAGTTAGGAACAATTTTATCAGTCAATAAAGATCCGGGAAAATGGCCAACTTATCTAGGGTACTTTTTATTGGCTCTTGGACTATTTTTGAATATACTAAATCCAAAAAGCAGATTTAGGAAATTGGCATATATGATTCAAAGAGATACAAACAAAGTAAAATCTGTATTGCTAGCACTGTTTTTGACATTTGGTGTTCTACATGTAGGAAATCTACAAGCAGATGCTACATTTGATTTTTTGAAGAAGTATGATAAAAAAAGTGCTGAGTATTTTGGAACAATCTTAGTCCAGAGTGCTGATGGCAGGATAATGCCGATTGATACCGTTAGTGAAAATTTCTTAAATAAAGTAAATAGAAGTTTTAGTTATAAAGGCTTAACTCCAAATCAGGTCACCCTAGGTATGATGGCTTCTCCTAAAGAGTGGCAAACTCAAAAATTGATAAAAGTCTTTCACCCGACTCTAAAGAAGATAATAGGCATGGGTAAAAATGAAAAATATGCTAGCTTCAACCAATTTTTTGGAAAAACAAAAGGAAGTTCCGGCTATAAACTTGCAAGATATGCAGAAGAGGCGAGTAGAAAAAACCCCTCAGATAGAAATAAATTTGATAAAGATGTGCTAAAAGTTGATGAAAGACTAAATATTTGCTATATGGTATATACCGGGGAAATATTTAAAATGATTCCAAAAGTAAATGACCCGACACATAAATGGTATGGACCTGAGCAGGCAATCAAGACATTTCCTCCAAATGAAGTTAAAGAGGTGAGAAAAATTTTAACTACTTATTTTAACGGTATTCAAAAAGGTTTGACTACCGGTGATTGGAGTGATGCAAATAGTGCAATTGATGGTATCAAGAAGTATCAGGAGCAATATGCAGCAGATATAATTCCAAGCCCAAGCAAGATAAAAGCAGAAGTGTTTTTCAATAAAGCAAAGATATTTCAAAGATTGATGCCTGTTTATCTGCTTTCAGGTTTGATTCTTTTACTCTTTATTTTTGCAAAAATGGCAAAGCCATCACTAAATATAAAATTTGTTACAAAGATATTTTTTGCGCTAACTGTTCTGGCATTTATTGTTCATACGGCAGGCTTGGGTATGAGATGGTTTATCACAGAACATGCTCCTTGGAGCAATGGATATGAATCTATGATATATATAGCGTGGGCTATCATCCTCTCAGGGCTTATCTTCTCAAGGCAGGCGGTTATCGCCTTGGCGTTGACTACTATACTAGCAGGTGTAACTCTCTTTGTGGCACATCTAAGCTGGATGGATCCTCAAATGACGACACTTGTGCCTGTATTAAAATCGTACTGGCTCAATATCCATGTCTCGGTAATCACTTCAAGTTATGGATTTTTAGGCTTGACGGCACTTCTTGGTTTTTTTACTCTACTACTCTTTATAATAAGAAAACCGGGCTCTACAACAAAAAGAGCTAAAGAGATAGACAGAAGCATTATAGAGGCTACAAGAATCAATGAAATGTCTATGATTTTAGGACTAAGCCTATTGACCGTTGGAAACTTTCTAGGGGGAGTCTGGGCAAATGAATCATGGGGGCGATATTGGGGCTGGGATCCAAAAGAGACTTGGGCACTGGTATCTATTTTAGTTTATGCAGCAGTTGTGCATTTTAGATTTATTCCAAAACTTGCTACTCCTTTCTCTTTTGCAGTTGCCTCAACACTTGCATACTCTTCAGTTATAATGACATACTTTGGAGTTAATTTTTATCTATCCGGTATGCACTCGTATGCAACAGGAGATCCTGTTCCGATTCCAACATTTGTTTACTATACTATTGCAACTGTATTTATCGTTATAGCTTTAGCCTATAGAAATAGAAAGATGGACAAAAAATTATAAATATTACTCCACCGACTAAATACACCAATTTTTGAAAAACAGAGACTGGGTAAGATGTGAACAGAAAAATTTGCAGAACTAGCTATAGCTAGTTCAAGAATTTTTCTGTTTGCAGATTGCCGAGTATCTGTTTTCCCTTCGGGTGCTTTAGTTTTGCCCATATACTTCGTTAGATTTACTTGACTTAAGCTATAGCTAAGCCTTCATAAATCTGCCTCGTCTATGAACAAAACTAAAACATCAAAAGTTGATGTATTTAGTCGGTGGAGTAATAATTTATGGAAATAGCAAAAACTTCTAAGAAGTTTTTGCTATAATATGACATGGATGGAAAATATATATTAATTACTGTAGTAATTGTAATAATAATCATAAT
>JALUMZ010000254.1 GCA_027055635.1 Campylobacteraceae bacterium | reverse complement strand
GAGTTGACCGACCATCTGGCGTTTTGCTGAAGAGCCTTTGATCATGATCTCTGGAAAAAGTTTTAGTATAAATTTTTGTTTTTTTTGTGAAGTTTGTTGCACTATAATAGCCTTGTAGTTTTAGAAATGTAATTATAACATAAACACTACACAAGGAAGTACTACTCGAAATTAGCTTGGATTTTGGTGTGAAAGTTAAGTAAATACAAAAATGGATTAACTTTATAGAGTGAACAAAACTTAAGTGAAGCAGGATTATAATAAAATTCACTAATAAAATTTCTAGGAAACTTCATGCCTTTTTCTACACTTGGACTCTCAAAAAATATACGCAAAGTTCTCAAAGAGAGTAACTTTACTCAGCCGACTGCTATTCAAGAGAAGGTTATTCCTCTTGTATTAGAAAAAAAAGACCTTATTGTTTTAAGTCAGACAGGTTCTGGGAAGAGTGCTAGTTTTGTTCTGCCTATACTTGAGCAGTTAAATGCGAGTAGCAAAGCAGGAAAAGCGAAGATCAAAGTAATAGTCCTTACTCCTACGAGAGAACTTACTCTACAGGTGAGTGAGAATTTTGTAAAGTTCTCAAAGTATCTAGGGAAAAAACTGAATGTCGTTTCTCTCATAGGTGGCAAAAGCATTGGTGATCAGCTCTTTGATATTCAACAAGGTTGTGATGTTTTAGTCGCTACGAGTGGGCGTTTTTTAGATGTTCTCAGTAAAAAGCAGATGAACCTCTCTTTTGTAGAGTATCTTGTTCTTGATGAAGCGGATAAGATGCTTGATCTTGGATTTTTAGAAGAGTTAGATGGTGTGCTTGAAGCACTTCCAGCCAAACGCCAGAACTTGATGTTCTCAGCGAGTTATCCACCAAAGATGCAGAGTATTGCTGCGAAAATAACTACAGATGCAGAGGAAGTGAGTTTAGAAGATGAGAGTAGTGTTGTTGAGAAGATAAAGCAGCGAGTCATAAAGGTCAATAGAGAAAATCGTGGTCCTTTACTAAGACAACTCTTAAAAGAAAACAAGTGGAGCCGTGTTTTAGTTTTTATGGCAAACAAAAGAGCGACTGATAACATCGCTGAAAAGTTTAGAAAGCATGGTTTAGAAGTAGCTTCATTTAATGGTGACCTAGAACAAGATATGAGAAACGAGACACTTCAAGCCTTTAAAGATAAAAAAGTAAAGGTTCTCTTTGCCACAGATATAGCAGCTCGTGGACTAGACATTGATGATGTTACATGTGTCATCAACTACGATCTCCCGCGTTCACCGGCTGACTACATTCACAGAGTAGGGCGAACGGCACGTGCTGGCAAGAGTGGCGAGGCTATAAGTTTTGTGGATTATGAAACTATGGAACATTTTAAGTTAATAGAAAAACGAAGTGGTATCAAACTAGAGAGAGAAGAGTTAGATGGATTCAAGCTTATGGGTGATGCTCCAAAAAAGACTAAAGGTCCTACACCAGTAAAGGGAAAGAAAAAGTCAAAGAAAGATAAACTTCGTGAGGCGAGAGCAAAAGAAGAGGCTTAAAAAGTTAAAAGGTTTTTGGGATAAAGTACATAACACTCTCAAAAATACCTTCCATATAGTGACGAAGATAAACGCGGTAATCACTGCGAATAGCTAAGATATTTTGTGGAATAGTGTACCAGTCTTCTGCCTTATGGTAGATGCAGATAGCCAAAA
>JALUMZ010000253.1 GCA_027055635.1 Campylobacteraceae bacterium | reverse complement strand
AAATAGTATATAATATATCAATATCAAATCAAATAAATATATAAAATATATAAAATATACGGTTTTATGTATATAAATAATCTAAATTTTTTCTTTATTATATAGTCATTTTATAATTCTTTAATTTCAATATACTTTTGATATAATAATGTAAAGGGTTATTAGAGGTGCCCTAAAATAATATTCAGGAGAGATGATGGCAACATATTCGATGGGTGATTTAAAAAAAGGTTTAAAGATAGAATTAAATGGAGTTCCTTATAAGATAACAGAGTACCAACATGTAAAACCTGGCAAGGGTGCAGCGTTTGTAAGAGTAAAGATAAAATCGTATGCAAATGGAAAGGTTATAGAAAAAACTTTTCATGCAGGAGATAAGTGTGAAGCCCCTGATTTAGAAGATAAAACTATGCAATACCTATATGACGATGGTGAACAGATGCAATTTATGGACAATGTTACTTATGATCAGATTGGCTTGACAAGAGACCAAGTAGGTGATGCGGCTAATTGGATAGTTGACGGTATGAATGTTGACATGCTTTTTCATAATGGCAAACCTATAGGCGTAGATGCCCCAGCGGTAGTATCTTTGAAGATAGTTGATACTCCACCGAATTTCAAAGGTGATTCACAAGGCGGAAAAAAACCAGCTACCCTAGAGAGTGGCGCAGTTGTTCAGATTCCATACCATGTACTCGAAGGTGATACTATAAGAGTAGATACTGCTAAGGGTGAATATTTAGAAAAGGTAAAATAAGCTCAAATAACACTACATGTAAAGGAGAAATTATGTCAAAAGTTTTAGTGCCGTTGGCATCCGGTTTTGAAGAGATAGAGGCTATGAGTATTATAGATATTTTAAGAAGAGCTGATATTGATGTAGTCGTGGCAGGATTAGGCAAAAAGCAAGTTGTTGGCGCACATGGGGTAAAAGTTCAAGCTGATGCTCACATAGAAGATATGAATAGTGATGAATTTGATATGATAGTGCTTCCCGGTGGACTTCTAGGAGCTACAAATCTGCAAGAAGATGAGTATGTGCAAAAACTTTTAAAAGATTTCGATAAACAAAATAAGTCAATAGGTGCTATTTGTGCTGCTCCAATAGCATTAGAGAGTGCAGGAGTGCTAAAAGAAAATTATACATGTTATCCATCATTTGAAGCCAATATAAGAGAAGAGGGATATATAACTAGCCAAGATGTAGTTAGTGATGAAAATGTCATGACTTCTCGTGGCCCCGCAACTGCTATGGCATTTGGTTTGGCAATTGTGGCAAAGCTTTGCGGTGACGAAAAATCTTCCGAGATTAAGAGCCAATTATTGTTTTAAAAAAGGAGAAAAATATGAAGTTGTTGTTATCAGTTTTAGTTGTTTTTTTGTTTATCGGTTGTTCTGATCAGTCAAAAAAAGAGACAAAACAAGCCGAACAGGTTCAAAAAAAAGTTGAAGTTCAAAAAGTTGTTCCTAAACCCAAAAAAGTTGAAGTAAAAAAAGTAGTTAAGAAAGAGAAACCTAAAGCAGAAGTGGTGCAAAAAAAAGTACAAAAAATAGTGACAAAAGCTAAAGAAACTACAAAAAAAATCGCAGAAGTTGCTACTAGTGTCACTAGCAGTCCAAAAGTCAAAAAAATTGTAAAAAAAGTAACAAAGGCACTCGACTCTATTTCTACCGATGCAACTGTGCCAAAAACAGATACTACTGCCAAAAGTAATCCCGTTTCAGATATACAAAAAACAGCAGCCGGGCTTCTAGCTGGTTTTGGTGGAGTAACGGCCTCTACTCCCAAAAAGAAAAGCTCTATTGATGGTGTGGCACTTTTCAAATCAAAATGTTCTTCTTGTCATGGAGCAAAAGCACAAAATAAGGCTCTTGGCAAATCTCAAGTCATAGCAGGTTGGGATAGTAAAAAAATCAGTAATGCTTTGCACGGATACAAAAAAGGCACTTATGGTGGTGTTATGAAAACCATCATGAAAGGTCAAGCATCCAAACTAAGTGATGCACAAATCTCTGCCTTAGCAAACGCTATATCAAAATTTTAAATACCAGGAGGGCAAGACCCTCCTAGGTATGGTAAATCAAAACTAATATTGAAAAAGGATTTTTATTTACAACATTTCCTAGGTACTTATGTTAAATTATGCTAGAATTCCCTCATGAATAAAAATATACAAATAGGTCAAATTAACACTCTTGAAATTGACAGGATTACAGACCACGGACTATTTCTTTTGAGCGAAGATGGCGAAGATGTACTCTTGCCAAATGCTTATGTGACAGATGAGATGAAAATAGGTGAATTGATAAAAGTTTTCATATATACCGACTCAGAAGATAGGATTATAGCTACTACTCTTCGGCCAAAAGCGATGCTTAATGAGTTTGGATATATGGAAGTTGTCGATGTCGCTCCTTTTGGAGCTTTTGTGGATTGGGGCTTGCCAAAAGACCTCTTTGTGCCAAAATCTTTGCAAAGAATTCCTCTAAAAGTCGGTATGAAGTTTCTCTTTAGAGTTTGCCTCGACAAGGAAACAAATCGCTTAGTGGGGGCGCATAAATTTAAAAACTATATAAGGGATGATGTTGAAGAGCTCGAAGTCAATCAGCAAGTTGATATAATCATAAGAGAAAAAACACCGCTAGGATTTAAAGTCATAGTAAATAATCTCTATGAAGCTATGATTTTTCACAATGAGATTTTTGAAGATATATGGATAGGACAAAAGAAGAGGGCTTATGTCAAAAAGATAAGAAGCGACAAAAAGCTTGATATCTCGCTTCAACCCATAGGCAAGAAAAATGCTGATACAGCCGCAGGAAGAGTTGAAAAAATCTTGAGAGAAAATGGCGGAAGATTAGAATTTAACTATAAAAGTTCGCCTGAAGAAGTAAAGAAAAGATTTAATCTAAGCAAAAAGAACTACAAAAGAGCACTGACAACTCTGATAGACGAGAAAATCATCACGCTAGATGAGGGCGGAATTTGCCTAAATCATTAGCCATCATAGGAGCAGGAGCTTCAGGACTGCTAGCAGCCATAGTAGCTGCCAGAAGAGGAGTGAAAGTTAGAGTTTTTGAAAAAAACAGCAAAGTCGGTAAAAAGATACTAGCTACGGGAAATGGCAGATGCAACATCACAAATCAAACCATCAAAACACAAAACTATCACGGAGCAAACCCCAAGTTTGTAAATGTAGCCATAGATAGATTTAATACATCTACATGTAGAGCTTTTTTTGAAAAGCTTGGCATAGAGATGATAAAGGGTCAAAAAGGAAGACTATATCCCAAAAGCCTGCACTCTTCAAGTGTAGTAAATCTTTTGGTTTATGAATGCGAGAGATTGGGAGTAGAGTTCTTTTTGGATACATTGGTAGAGTCGATAAGCACAGATGCCAATGGATTTGCTCTACATGTAGAGAGCAAAATATATCACAGCTCATCTGTATTGATAGCAACAGGAGGGCTTGCGATGCCTACTCTTGGTGCAAATGATAGTGGATATAAGTTTGCGAAGAGTTTTGGACATACTATAACTCCGACTTTTGCTTCGCTTGTTCAGCTTAAGTGTGATGAAAACCCAAGAGATATAAATGGTGTAAAAATACAAGGCAATATAGAAGTTTTAAGTGACAAAAGAGTAGTAGCATCTGCGCAAGGAGACATACTTTTTACAAATTACGGACTCTCAGGCTCGGCTATCTTAGATGTGAGCAGAGAGGTCGGCAAGCTTTTGCAAAACAGAGATGAAGTGGATATAAATATAGATTTACTTAGTGAATGCTCAAAAGAACAGCTAAAAAATATACTCTCTAAAAGAGCAAAAAATTCAAATGGCAAAACTCTATCTTTATGGCTTGACGGTTTTGTAAATCCAAAGCTAGCGAAGTTTTTAGCAAAGAAAATAGATATAAAAAATGCCGATAATCTAAACTCAAAGGGGCTGGTGCGTTTAGTCTATATGCTCAAAAATCTAAAATTCAAAGCAATCTCTACAAGAGGCTTTAAGAGTGCTGAAGTGACAGCCGGTGGAGTAAACACAGATGAGATAAATCCAAAAACTTTTGAATCCAAACTACAAAGTGGACTATACTTTAGTGGAGAAGTGCTTGACATAGACGCAGATTGCGGAGGCTATAACCTGCACTGGGCATGGGCTAGTGGATATAGCGTAGGTATGTCTGTTTGAAAAAGAGATATATAACCGCATACGGCATGACCAAACCTCCTGTAAAAGAGGTTTTTAAGTGGAAACTTGGTGCTCTTTTTAGTAAAAAACGCAAACATGTAGCCGATGATGATTTTAGACTTAAAGTAAATTTTATAGATAAGGACGATTTGGACATCAAAGAAGATTTTATCATTTGGCTGGGGCATGCTTCGTTTTATATACAAATTGACGGTGTGAAATTGCTGTGTGATCCGGTGCTTGGAGATATACCTTTTATTTCGAGAATGGCTGATTTCCCTATAAATCCGAATGATTTGAGTCCTGATATAATTTTGATAAGCCATGGGCATTTTGATCATTTGGACTTAAAATCTCTAGAAAAATTAGATATCTATGCTAAGAATATTAAGATTATCACGCCCTCTGGTTTAGCTACATATATAAAAAAAGATGCCGATATTAAGGAATTGGCTTGGTATGAAGAGGTAAATATTTCAGGACTCCACATCACTTCCATTCCCGCTTCACACTGGCACAGAAGAGGGTTGCTCGACTTTAACAAAGCATTATGGTGTAGCTATGTCATAAAATCCAAAAAAAAGACTATATTTTTCGCAGGAGACACAGCATTTGACCAACATCTTAAAGAGATAAAATCCAAAAACTTTCATATAGACATAGCCCTGATGCCTATAGGCGCCTACAAACCAGCCCAAATCATGAAACAAAGCCACCTAAATCCCCAAGAAGCCCTCGGTGCCACTGAAATTTTAGGTGCAAAAATGATGATACCATACCACTACGGAACATTTAAACTATCCGACGAACCCATGGGTGAGCCTCACTCATGGATAAAAAAACTAGCAAAACAGAGCAAAATAAAAATCAAAGTCTTAGAAGTCGGCGAAATTTTAAAGGATTTTAGTTAGAAAGTTGCTTTATTTTTAAAATAAAAAGCATATAATATATTAATGGTTCCACATATGAACTCTCTAAGTCTACAATGTAAAAGGCAAATGTTACATGTCTTGTTTGTTGATATTAATGTACAAAGGCGATATAATAATATTTCATACAACAACCATTGAGCTATTCTAACTATTTTAGTTAAAATAATACAATGATTTTGTAAAGGAAAAACAATATTATGAGAGGAAACCAATATACACAAGATTTTAAAAACTCAGCAGTGCACTTAGCTTTAAATGGAGATAAATCAGTATTACAAATAAGTGAAGATTTAGGTGTTAATTCTAAAACTTTATATAATTCGTTGAATAAATAGTTTAGTAGGGGAAAAATGTGAATAATATCGAGGAAGCGCTATTTACCTCTTGGCCAGCGTTAGAAGAAGAGAGTTTCTTTGGTTGGAAATTACGCTTCGCAAATGGTTATACCAAGCGTGCAAATTCTGCTAATGCAAGTGTGCGGTTAGATAACCTTTGTGATTCTCAGATTGGATATATTGAAGAATTTTTTAAAGAGCGAAAACAAAAGGCTATTTTTCGACTCACATCTTTTTGTACCAGCCAAGAAATAGATGATATGCTTGCTGATAGAAAATATCGATTTATGGACTTATAAATGGTTATGACTATACCCTTGGCAAATATCACACATGACAACAGTGATAAATGCGACTTTTTAAACAAAACATCTCATTGGCTTTCAATTTTTCAGAAAATTTCAAACACTAGATACGAAGGACAAAAAACTCATCTCATGATGCTTGATAGAATAATAGGAGATACCGCCTATGCGATAATAGAAGAAGATGGCAAGCCAGTTTGCTGTGGGCTAGGAGTTGTCCATGAAGAATTATTAGGATTGTATGACATCGTTACTGCGCCAGATTGGCGAGGACGAGGATTGGCTACAAAAATTTGTAGTAATCTTATGGCATGGGGAAAGTCTATTGGTGTAAAAAAAGGATATCTTCAGGTCGTTGGTGCAAACTCCACTGCAATCAATCTTTACGAAAAATTAGGTTTTCGTAGAAGTTATACTTATTGGTATCGAGTTCAATCAATTGAAGCTGGGTAAAATGCCAAAGAGGATTGGTATAAGCACTTAGTCTAAAAATCTTTTGTTGATATCTGTGTAACTTTCTATTCTCCTGTCTCTAAAAAATGGCCATATTTTTCTGATCTCTTCACTCTGTTTCATATCTATATCTATGATTTTTACCTCTTCTTTATCACTGCTTGCTTGAGTTAAGAGTTCTCCTTGGGCACCAATGGCAAAAGAGTTTCCCCAAAATCTGATACCATCTATGTGTCCTAGGTTATCTAGCTCTTTGCCTACTCTATTTACTGCTATCAAAGGAGTAGCATTTGCTATAGCATGTCCTCTTTGGACATTTATCCAAGCATTAAGTTGTCTGTTCTTCTCCTCTTGTTCATCTTCATCAAACCAGCCTATTGCTGTTGGATATATGAGGATATTTGCACCTTTGAGTGCCATAAGTCTTGCAGCCTCTGGAAACCACTGATCCCAGCATATCAAAACACCAAGATTTCCCAAGCTTGTTTTGATTGGATTGTATCCCAAATCACCGGGTGTAAAGTAGAATTTTTCATAAAATCCGGGATCATCGGGAATGTGCATTTTTCTATATTTTCCTGCGATTGTCCCATCTTTTTCAAAGACCACAGCAGTGTTGTGATATATGCCAGCAGCTCTTTTTTCAAATAGAGATGTAACTAAAACTATACCATTTTTTTTAGCAACGCTTGACCAAAAATCTATATCATTTTTCCAATTATTTGCAAAATTAAAATTTTTTGTATCTTCGTTGATGCAAAAGTATCTATTTTGGTGTAACTCTTGAAGTACAACAAGTTGCGCACTTTGCTCCACTGCTTCGTGG
>JALUMZ010000252.1 GCA_027055635.1 Campylobacteraceae bacterium | reverse complement strand
GGTTGTGCTAATCTCCACTGAGGCAGGGTATTTGTGGAAAATCTTTGGTGGAAAAGAGCAAATTTTGTTTTAAAATTTTCATCATTTAGATCTTGATAAAACTCTTTTATATGGGTAGGCATAACCAAACCCTTATAAGAGATAGTCGTGCTAGAAAAAGATGCGATATAAAAATCCTTATCCTCTTTTAGGCTACTTTCAATCTCTTTTCTACTCAAGTACAGCAGGGATTCAAATCTTTTTGTAGCCATCAAAGAAGCAGGCTCTATAAAGACTTGAATAATTTTGGGTAAAAGGGCAAGTGCCTGCTCTCCTAGAGCATCGGTATCTATGGGAACATCCCTGTACAGAACAACTTTTAGATCATTGTTCGCACAAATATCGTTGATAGTATCTTTTTGTGAATCATCTTGCATAAATAACATGCCCACACCAAAGAGTCTTGGCAAGTCAACACCTAACTTTTTTGCCTCTTTTTTCATAAACTCTTTTGGCAAAGAGAAGAGAAGCCCACTTCCATCTCCACTCTTTCCATCAGCGGCAATAGCTCCCCTGTGCATCATTCTTTCTAACGCATAAATAGCATCTGTTGTGTTTTTGTAAGTCGCAATATTGTCTATATTTGCAAGCAAGCCAAAACCACAGTTATCTTTAAAACTAGTTATAAGATCCATTTAGCAACCTTTTATTATTTTTCTTTAAGAGTAGAGAATATACAATAAATTTGCTTAATATGTGGTAAATAACTCTTTATAGGTCATTTGCTAAATTTTCTTATCTTATTTGAACTTAATACCAAATAAAAGTAAATTTTGATAAAATACCCCCATGCAAGGCTATATCATAAACATAAACAAAGTACGGGATGAAGACCTGATCATCACTATATTGTCTAACAATAAAAAATACACAACATATAGATTTTATGGAGCTAGACACTCTACTGTAAACTTAGGATATAAGATAGATTTTGAACTCCAACACTCTTATAAATCAAAAATTCCTCAACTAAGAAACATACTTCACCTAGCAAAAAAGTGGAATACCGACAGAGAAAAGATGTACCTTTGGCAACAGTACATCAAACTCTTCTACAACCACTTAAAAGAGGTGGATACCATAGATGAATTTTACTTTAATCTGATAGAAAAATCATACCAACTGTGGGACAAACAAAACTCAAAAAGGGTAGCCATAGAGAGTTATATCAAGCTCCTAGAGTATGAGGGGAGACTGCATAATGATTTTATCTGTTTTGAGTGTGAAAAAAAGATAAAAAACAGGGTCTCTTTGCTAAGAGCATTTTTACCTGCACACCAAGAGTGTGTCTATATGCAAAGTTTTGATGCTCTACATGTAGAGGAGTTGTTTTCAAAAAAAAGCACACTCTTTTTCAACGACACAGAGATCCAAAAACTATGGCTAATCGTCTGCGAAGGCTTCTAGGGCTCACAACTGACCTCGAAATGCTTGATCTAGGATAGAAGCTTTTAGGGCCACTAGGCCTTGCATCTTCTCTTTTTGAACTGATTTGAGATTTTCTATCTTTTTTGAGATTTTGTCTAGGTAGGTTACTGTTTTTTGTTGGATGTTTAGGGGTGGAAGTGGTAGCAATAATTCTTTTATAAAATCTAGTTTCACACCTTTTACGGTTGCGCCAGTACCATTGCTGATAATATACTCTGTAATATTTATAAGAT
>JALUMZ010000251.1 GCA_027055635.1 Campylobacteraceae bacterium | reverse complement strand
CTATATCTATGATGTACTCGCTAAAGTCTTTGCCCCAACTAGTTGAAACCGAAGTCAATCCTCTTACCGTTTTTAACGCACCTGCTACTTTTTTGGAATACTCGCTCATGCCCTCAAAAGTCGGAGCACTTATCCTAGCATCTACTGTTGCTTTTACACTTGAGAGTGCGGTTGCACCAAAGTCAAAGACATCATCTCTTTTGATGCCTTGTATGGTAGATAGTTTTTTTCGTATGATATTTTCAAGATCCCAAAGTGTCTGTTTTCTTTTAAATCTATTGACAGCATTTATGGTTATAGTAGCTTCAGTTGGAAGATTTCCACTACCAAGGCTTAGAACTCCTGGTTCACTTCCAAAAGCGATAGAGCTTCTTATGTTCCATGGTTGATTGTTTAGCCATTTTAAGAATGGTTTTAGTCTTTTTTCTGCCTCATCTACTGTTCCGTTTGCACTAAATGCGATTTGAGCTTTTAATATACCTGTATCCATCGGAGGCATCGCATCTTTTCCGATTGTTGGCATCACATTTTTAAGACTAAAAGCCAAAAATGCAATCACACCAACTGTCAAAACTATCCTTCTTGCTATCTTCCAGCCTCCGTTTGAGAATTTTATAATTCCTTCATATGGAGTAACTAATCGTCCAACAGTATTTTGATAAAACCACTCAAAAGCATTTTCTACTTTGGTTTTTTTAGTTCCGTTTTTATATAGCCAAGCAGATAAAAGCGGTATAAAGGTGACAGATAGAAAATAGCTGACCAAAAGTGCTATTATTAGTGTTTCTATCAAAGGCTTAAATATCTTTTGTGGAAAACCGCCAACAAACATCAACGGAAACATGATGGCTATAGTCGCCACAGTTCCTGCAAATACAGGGCTAAGAACTTCTTTTGTTCCATTTTTTATGGCTAATTGTAGATCTTCTTTACTCTCAACTAAGTGTCTTTCTATGTTTTCAAGGACAACAACAGCGTCATCTGTCAGCATTCCAAGAGCAAGTATGATGGCTGTATATATAACTATATTTAACTCTCCACCACTTACCCAAATGATTCCAATAGTAGCAAAAAATACCATAGGAATCGAAAAACCAGCTGCGATAATAGCTCTAAAGTTACCCAAGAAAAGCATGATAACAAGTAGAGTATATATAACCGCATCTCTTAAGGCATCTAGCATATTGCTATTTGCTTGTTCTATCAAATCTCTTTGAGTATCACTTATCTCAAAGTTTATATTTGGGTATTTTACCTCTAATTTTGCCATCTCAGCTCGTGCCGCTTTACTTACACTAAGAACACTTCCGCCTGGTGCTCGCTGAATTGACAAAGCGATAGAGTCTTTTCCATTTCCTATGTATCCACTTGTTCTTTTTTGGTGTCCCCACTTCACATCTGCTACATCTTTTAATCTTACATTTGGTTTTATGATTAAATTTTCTAGATTTAGCACATTATCTTTCTCACCATAGATTGTCACCGTATAAAAACTGTTTTTTCCTTTGATAAAGCCTACTGGTATATCTTTATTTTGCGCCATAATTACTTTGGTAATAGTCTCAAAATCAACACCATATTTTTTAGCCTTAAATGGATCAATTTCTACATTTATAGCACTCTCGTACCCACCAAAAACCTCAACATTTCCGATGGCTTTGTTGCTTAATAGATGAGGTTTTATAAAACTATCAGAAATCTTTCTTAT
>JALUMZ010000250.1 GCA_027055635.1 Campylobacteraceae bacterium | reverse complement strand
AAACTTAATTTTGTTACAATACCAAAATTTAATTTTAGGAGTTTTGGTATGCTTAAGAAAATAGGTTTGAGTATTTTAGCGTTTGTGTTTGTTTCTAGCTTTTCGTTACTTAATGCGGGGACTATAAAGATAGGGGCGATTGTCTCTGCCACTGGACCGGCATCATTTTTGGGAGACCCTGAGCTTAAGACATTGCAACATTATGTCAAGAAGATAAATAATGAAGGTGGAGTTGACGGTCAAAAGTTGGAACTTATAGCTTATGATACGGGTGCAAGTCCTAAAAAGGCTGTGACATTTGTAAAAAGACTTATCAATCAAGATAAAGTTGTGGCTATCATAGGTCCTTCAACTACCGGTGAGACTATGGCTATCATCAAGTTTGTTCAAAGAGCCAAGATTCCTTTGATATCTATGGCGGGAGCTGTTGTGATTATAAATCCTGTTAAAAAATATGTATTTAAGATGGTAGCAACCGACAGAATGGCTTGTCAGAGAATCATGCAAGATCTCAAAAAGCGAAAATTGACAAATCTAGCTTTGATTTCAGGAAGTGGCGGATTTGGAAAATCTATGAGAAAACAGTGTAAAGGTGTAGCCCCGAGTTATGGCATAAAGATAGTTGCTGATGAAACTTATGGCAAAAAAGATTCGGACATGACAACCCAGCTTCTCAAGATAAAAAACAACAAAAAAGTACAAGCTGTCTTAAATCCGGGTTTTGGTCAAGGTCCTGCGATAGTTACAAAAAATTACAGACAACTTAAAATCAAACAACCTCTATATCAATCCCACGGTGTAGCTTCCAAAAAATTTATAGAGATAGCCGGCAAAGCGGCAAATGGTGTTAGATTGGTTGCACCTCCTGTTGTGGTAGCCGATAAATTAGCTGATTCAAATCCGGTGAAAAAAGTGGCATTAGCTTATAAAAATGAGTATGAAAAGGCATTTCACACACAAGTTGCAAGCTTTGGCGGACATGCTTATGATTCACTATATGCTATAGTTGCTGCGATAAAAGCGGAAAAATCAACAAATCCACAAAAGATAAGAGATGGCATAGAGAATCTTAAGGATTTTCAAGGGGTTGATGGGGTAGTAAATATGAGTCCTACTGACCACTTAGGACTTGATACCAAAACAGGTATGGTTCTGTTGGATATTAAAAATGGTGATTGGGTTATCGTTAAGTAGATGAACGAATTTCTTGGTTTCTTGCTCTCGGGAGTAACAGTCGGTTTTATATATGCACTTGTAGGTATAGGATTTACTGTTATATATAATAGTAGCGGCATCATAAATTTTTCACAAGGGGAGTTTGTGATGGCAGGGGGAATGTCCACGGTTTTTCTTTTAAAAGCCGGGCTTCCTCTTGGAGTCTCTTTTATCTTAGCGATTATGATAACCTCTATGATAGGCATAGTTTTGTATAAACTCATCTCTTTTTCAAAAGAGAGTTCTCAGATTTCACTTATTATATTGACTTTGGGTTTTGCTATTTTTCTAAGAGGTTTGGCTGAGGTCGTTTTCGATAAAGAGCTTCATACTATGCCTTCATTTGTAGGTGATAGCTCTTTTGATATGTTTGGCACAACTCTTACTTATCAGTCTATACTTATTATGATAGTCTCTATTGTTATAGTTACGCTTTTATACTTTTTTTTCAAAAAAACAAAGACAGGCCAAGCTATGATGGCAGCTTCTATAAATGTGGATGCAGCAAGATTAATGGGTATAAATATCAAGAAAATCTTGATGATAAACTTTGCACTATCTGCTGCTATTGCTGCGATAGGAGGTGTGCTTTTAACTCCCATAACTTCTACGAATTATGAAGTAGGAATTATGCTTGGACTCAAAGGTTTTGCAGCAGCCATCATCGGTGGTCTTAGCAATCCTTTTGGTGCAGTTGCAGGTGGTTTGGTGCTGGGTATATTGGAGTCGTTGATAGCAGGATATATCTCTAGTGAGTATAAAGATGCAGTTGCTTTTGTAGCACTCTTGGCGATACTCTTTTTTATGCCGGGTGGAATATTTGGCAACACAAAAGCTCAAAGAGTTTAAATGTTGAAGAGATATAATATAAATAGAGATATTTTAACTCTAAGTGCAATTTTAATCATTATCCCATTTTTCTTTCAAAATGATTTTTATTATGAGATAGCAATAGTGTCACTTTTAAATGCTCTAATTTGCATAGGTTTAAATATGCTTATGGGATATGCCGGACAGGTAAGTTTAGGTCACGGAGCTTTTGCGGGACTCGGTGGATATATAGCTGTTATTTTAGGCTCTAAATATGGCATAACACCACTTTTTAGTATATTTATAGCGGTAGTCACGATGTCTTTATTTGCTTTTATAATCTCCAAACCTATTCTTAGACTTAAAGGGCACTATCTTGCTATGGCAACTCTTGGAATCGGTATCATTATCAGTATAGTTTTAAATGTTGAGGATGAGTTGACAGGTGGAAGTGATGGTATGAGTGTAGATAGTTTTACTATTTTTGGGTATGAGTTTGTGGACTCTTTGCAGTGGTATATGCTTTGCTCTTTTTTGCTTGTGTTTACTATTTGGATGTTTTCAAATCTCATAGATTCTCCATTTGGCAGGGTTCTAAGATCGATAGAGGGGAGTGAAAAGGCAGCAAACAGTGTGGGCATAAATGTTTCTCACTATAAAAGTATAGTTTTTGTTATATCTGTTGTTATAGCTACAATCGCTGGTAGTCTGTATGCTTTTTTTTCCGGATTTATCTCTCCAAGTGAAGCTAGTTTTTCTCACTCAATTGAACTTGTTGTTATGGTTGTGCTTGGTGGTCTTGGCAGGATTTACGGGGCTATAATCGGTGCAGTTATTTTGACTATTTTGCCTCAGCTTTTGACCTCTTTTGAAGATTATCAGACTTTGATATATGGCTCTATCATCATATTTGTTATGATTTTTATGCCAAAGGGAATAGCATCTGTTTATGAAGATGTAAAAGGGAGATTGTTTGCTTCAAATAAATAGTGTTACTAAACAGTTTGGCGGTATTAAAGCAGTCGATGATTTTACATGTAGAGTAAAAAAGGGTCATATTCACTCTATCATAGGACCTAATGGTGCAGGAAAAACAACCTTGGTAAATATGATAACAGGTGTTTATAGAGTCGATAGTGGAACAATTTTTTTAGATGGAGCAGATATCACTAATATCTCAACCGATAAACTTGTATATAGGGGAATATGTAGGACTTTCCAAAACTTAGAAATATGCGGAAATTTAACCGTTTTGGAAAATGTGCTTTTAGGATTTGATAAATACATGGATAAAGGTCTTTTGAAGTCCTGTTTTAGAGCAAAATCTATACTTGATGATGAAAAAAGATATACAGATAGGGCAAAGCATCTTTTAGGGCTCATAGGGTTGGAAGATTTGGCAGATAAAAAAGCAGAAAACCTCTCTTATGGGATACTTAAAAAACTTGAAATAGTAAGGGCATTAGGGACTTCCCCAGAGCTTATATTGTTAGATGAGCCGGTGGCTGGGCTAAACCCTAAAGAGACACAAGAGATTTCTGATTTGATTCGTACAGTTGTTGCTGACGAAGTAACGATCATCTTAGTAGAGCATGATATGAAGATGGTTATGCAAGTTTCTGACTATATTACTGTGATGAATTTTGGAAAAAAATTAGCCGAGGGAACTCCAGATGAGATCGTAAATAATCAAGATGTCATTAGAGCCTATTTGGGAAGTGGTGTAGTATGCTAAAAATTGAAAAACTATGTTGTAACTATAAGCAAATTATAGCACTAAGTGATGTGAGTTTGCATATAAACAGAGGCGAAATGATCTCTTTGATAGGGGCAAATGGTGCAGGTAAAACTACACTTCTAAGGGCTATTAGTGGTTTACAAAATCCAAAAAGTGGAAATATTTACTTTGAGAATAAAAATATCACCAAACTAGAATCACACGATGTTGCAAAACTTGGTATCGCACAGATTCCAGAAGGAAGAGGGCTTTTTTCAATTTTGAGTGTTGAAGAAAATCTTAGGCTTGGAGCTTATATAAGAGATGACAATGAGATAGAACTAGATATAGAAAAGATATACTCACAGTTTCCCATACTAAAAGAGAAATCCAAAGAGTATGCAGGAACACTCTCTGGTGGTCAACAGCAGATGGTAGCAGTTGGTAGAGCTCTGATGAGCAGACCTAAACTCTTACTTTTAGATGAGCCGAGTATGGGATTGGCACCAATTATAGTCGAGGAGATTTTTGAAGCCATAAAAATTCTAAGAGACAGCGGGACAACTATATTTATAGTAGAGCAAAATGCATTTTTAGCTCTGAGTGTAACGGACCGTGCTTATGTATTGGAAAACGGCAGGATAGTTATGAGCGGTAATTCTGTTGAGTTGTTGGAAGATGAGGGCGTAAAAGAAGCATACTTAGGTGCTTAGAGACAGAAACTCTTTTGTCTGTTTGATTTTTTTCATGGTTTCCAAAGTCTTTTGCTTTTCACTCTCAACAATCTCTATAGCTAACCCTACGAGGGATAGAGCCTCTTTTGCTCTATCCAAATCCTCAAATTTAGGTAACTCTTTTATCGTGCTAGCGATATGCTTTATATCTTTTTCAATAATTGCAATTTTTAAATTATTTATCCATGTTGTCATTTGTCTCTTCTCTCCAAGCTATGAGTAAACCTTTTGTTACGGATATAACTTCTTCTATCTTTTTGGTATCATTTTCTAAGTTTGCCATACTGAGTGTTTTAATTTGGTGTAGATACAATCCTGTGAGATAATTTGCTATATCTCCACCATCATAATTTATAGAGTTTAAAAGTTCAGAAAATATTGCAACTGTTCTGTTTATCCAGTATGCTTTTTTCTCTAAGTCCTTTACCTCTATTGCTCTTTTTGCAAGAGAAGAAAATTTTAAAATACCCTCGTAAAGCATCTCGATTAATTTTTCTGATGATTCTATAGATATATTATTTTGTGAATATGTTGCATATGCTAAGTTAGGACTCATAGCTTCCCCTTTATTATTTATTTGTTCCATTTACCATGCTACTTATTTGCATTGATAAAGATTGAAATGATGAATTTAATTGGCTTATGATACTATCATAAGCTGCGAATTTTTTTACCATAGTGGCATATTTGGTATCGAGTCTAGCTGTTGCTGTCTCCTTGCTCTCTTCTAGCGTCTTTTTTTCATCAGATAGCTCTGTGTTGTATCTTGTTAGAATTCCACTACTACTATCTATATAGTTTGACAACATTGAGTTGTAGTTTGTGAAAAAACCATCAGTTGTACTATCGCCTCTAAAAAAGTTTTCCACATCAGAGCTGTCACTTTGTATCTTACTATCAAAAGTGGATTGATCAAATTCAAGTATGCCCGCATCATTTAGTGATACTCCATAATCAGACAAACTTCTTCCGCTTGAATCAACACTAAGAAGGTATTTACTTACATCTGATTTTAAAGATTTGATTTCCGAAGTTCCCTGAAATGTACCTGCTGCTTTTGTTTCGGTGTCATATTTTGTTGATTCATTTAGATTGCTCATCAAGTCATTATATTTTGTTACAAAAGAGCTTATGCTATCACTAATCGCACTAGTGTCTTGTTTGATTGATATATTTGAATTAACTTCAGCATTTGCAGTTATAGTAACGCCTGTTATTAAGTCATCTATCGTGTTTGTTGTCCTTGCGATTTGAACCCCATTGAAAGTAGCGTCTAAATCTCCAGCAGGTTGTATATTTGTCAATCCTAAGTCTGTTGTGCCATTTGTGATTCCTGTAGATGTTACAGTTATAGCATTGTTGGCACCTGTATCTGTGGATTTTAAGATTAGCTTATATGGATTGGTTCCACCAACATTTAGCAAAGATGCTGTTATCTTGCCGTCAGTTGCATCAAAAATTTTATCCTTAAAAGTTTTTATAGAGTCAGTCGAGAGAACATCAACTGTGTAATCTTTTCCGTCGATATTAAAATTTATCGTATCATCAACTGAGGCAAAAGTATCTGTCTCTTCTGCAAAAGCTTTGCTTTCGTTTATATCTCTTTTTGCTAGAGTAGTAACATTAAATGAAAAATCTTGAATCTCTGCTCCTGAGCTAACAGAAACTGATACTCCATCATCAGAAGAGGTAGCTGTTCTTTTAAGATAGTTTATCTCATCAGAAAGTGTACTTGTCTCTGCTTTCAATGATGCGCTTAGCGTAGTCAGGGCTGATAAATCATTTGTTTTTGTTTCATTATCGCTTATCTTGTTATCAATAGGAGTTATTATAGCTTTCTCATCTACTGCTCGTAGCTGATCTATAACATCATAGCTTAATGCTCCTTGGCTTCCAAGCCCTAATGAACTTAGTGAAGATGCCATTGTTTATCCTTTTTTATCAAAAATCATTCCTACTATCTCTTTCATTTTCTCAGAAAGATCCATAGCTTCCTCTGTTGGAATTTTTCTTATTATCTTTCCGGTACTTCTCTCCATCACATTTACAAACATAGTGTCAATTTTATCATTAAAGCCAAATGTTATATTTGTATCTAAAGATTTCATATGATCATTGAGATGTTTAATAGTGTTGTTCAATTGCTGCTTTATATCTTTTTTATCTAAAGATTGCTTTTTGCTTGCATCTGCATTTTGTTCCACTTTTTCAACAGATCTTCTAGTGCTCATAGAAGTATCGACAGTGGGTTGTGCAGACTGTACTGCTTGTTTGTTCGTTGCGCTAAATATATCCATTTTATTGTCCTCCTTGACATTCTATCTTTTATTCCTACACTCCAAATCGACAGTATTTTTTTTTACTTTAGAGTATTTTTTTTAAATTTATGCTAGAATCACAAAACTTTATTGAAAAGGTGGGTGTATGAAAGTATCGTTAGCTTGCAAGTCTATACTTTTGACAAAATCTTTAGAGATATTTTTGAAAAAAAATATTTCATCATACAAAAAATGTGATTTTGTTATCAGTGACAGGAAGTTAGAGATAGACAAACCGCTATTTCTAATTTCAGATAAAAATTCAAATTTACAAATGCCATTTTCAGAATCCTCTTTAATGATAGCTTTGGATAAATTTTATAT
>JALUMZ010000249.1:1270-7183 GCA_027055635.1 Campylobacteraceae bacterium | reverse complement strand
TAAATATAACTAAAATTATGCTATAATTTTCCTTTTATCAAAATTTAATTGAAGGAACAATAATGCGAATTCTAATCGTAGAAGATGAAGTAACTTTAGGCAGAACTATAGCCGAAGGACTTCAAGAGTTTGGCTATCAAACAGATAGCTCTGAAAATTTTAAGGATGCAGAGTACTATATAGGCATAAGGAATTATGATTTAGTGCTAATAGATTGGATGTTGCCCGATGGAGATGGTATAGACTTAGTAAATATCATAAAACAAAAAACACCAAGAACGGCTACTGTTGTTCTCTCCGCAAAAGATGACAAAGAGAGTGAGATCAAAGCTTTAAAGGCTGGTGCTGATGATTACATCAAAAAACCATTTGATTTTGATATATTGGTTGCTCGTATTGAAGCTAGATTGAGATTTGGCGGTACAAATGTTATCAAAATAGATGAGTTAGTTATAGATCCTGATGAAGAGAAAATAACATACAAATCCCAAGAGATCGAACTAAAAGGTAAGCCTTTTGAAGTTCTTACTCACTTAGCTCGTCATAGTGACCAAATTGTATCAAAAGAGCAGTTGCTTGATGCTATATGGGAAGAGCCTGAACTAGTAACTCCAAATGTCATAGAAGTTGCCATTAACCAAATTCGTCAAAAAATGGATAAACCATTAGAAATCTCAACTATTGAGACTGTCAGACGAAGAGGTTATAGGTTTTGCTTTCCAAAAAAAGTATAAGACAAAGTTTTGTATTACAATTAGTATTAGCTTCCATAATACTAATTGTAATCTTCTCTTTTATTTTATACAGCTACATAAAAATATCCATATACAAAGACTTAACAAAATCTCTCAAAGATAAAGCTGCTCTAGTAGCAGTAGAGAAATCCTCTGATCTGAATAAAATTGAAAAATTTTCATTTGAATCTTCTCTAAAAGCGCAAAACGAGATAGTAAAAACCATTATACTAAAAGATGTAAAATCAAAGATAAGCTTTAAACCCTCTATAAAACACAATATACACTATTTAACTATATACTATCCCTACAATGAAAAAAAATCACTTTTTATCTCAATCACTAAAAATATATCCGACACAAATAAACTTTTAAATGAAATCCAGACTAACATCATTACCATTAATTTTATTATGCTTTTTTTGATCCTCTTTTATGCACTTTTTCTCTCTAGAATGCTGCTGCTACCTATAAAATCTTTAACGATGAAATTAGCAAATATGAATGAAAGTTTTTTACAAAAAATAGATCCAAAAACTTTGCCGATTGAATTCATACCGCTTGGCAAAAGTATAAATAATTTGGTACAAAGAATACAAACATTCACTAGATATCAAAAAGAGTTATTTATAGGTGCTTCTCATGAGTTAAAAACTCCACTTGCCGTAATGAAAACCAAAAATGAGGTGACTCTGCTAAAACCTAGGGATACTCAAAGATATAAAGATGCTCTAAAAGAAAATATCTTAACTATTAATGAGATGAATAAAATGATAAGCAATATCTTAGAGATTGGAAGGCAAGAGAGTGCCCAATTTGAAGAGCCTATAGAGATAGACTTGATAAAATTCCTAGAAGAGAGAGCTAATAACTTTAAAATCTTAGCCTACCAAGAAGAGAAAAAATTTCATATTAGTATTTCACCTCAAAAATACATATTAAAAACACAACCTACTTTACTAGTGCATATTTTACAGAATTTTGTTCAAAATGCTATAAAATTTACTCCAAGAGGAAAAACCATATCTATTTTAGCAAAAGAGATAGAGCAAGGATACCAAATAGAAATACTTGATGAAGGCAGAGGAATAGACGAAGGTAAAGATCTTTTTGCACCTTTTAAAAGATTTGGCAATAAATCAGGAGCTGGACTTGGACTTTTTCTAGCAAAAGGTGCAGCAAATGCATTAAATATCACAATATCTATCCATAATAGAAAAAATGCAAGCGGTGCGGTTGCTACTATTTTAATTCCTAGAAAAAAAATTACAAAAAATTGATTATTTAAATTTTTCTAAAGTAAACTTAGTGTATAAATCTCTCTATCTATTACAAAGGCTTTAATCCTATGTAAATATGATTAAAATCAGAGATTAAGGAAAATTAAAATGTCTTTATTAATAACAGACGAATGCATAGCCTGTGATGCGTGCAGGGACGAGTGCCCAAATTGTGCCATAGAAGAGTCGGATCCTATCTACATAATTGATCCTGACATTTGTACAGAGTGTGTCGGACACTATGATGAGCCAGCTTGTATATCGGTTTGTCCGGTTGATTGTATAGTACCTGATAGGGACAATATCGAAAGTATGGAAGAGTTAAAGCTTAAATTTGAACAGTTAACTAGCGAAGAGTAATGGCAAAAAGAACTGCTGTTATAGATATTGGCTCAAACTCTGCTAGAATGGTTGTCTTTGAAAAGAGCAGCCATCTAGCATATCACTTAATAAAAGAGATAAAAAGCAGAGTGAGAATTGGGGAGGGAGCCTATGAGAATGGCGGCAGACTACAAGATATACCTCTACAAAGAACTTATGATACACTTGAGGGATACAAAAATATAATAACCACACTAAAGTGTCATAAGATTTTTTGTGTAGCAACCTCAGCCCTTAGAGATGCTCCTAATTCTCAAGATTTTATTAAGAAGATAAAGCAAAACTTAAAGATTGATATAAAAATTATAGATGGAAAAAAAGAGGCGTATTATGGAGGTATTGCGGCTAGAAATCTATTAATGCCCATAGAAAATGCAACCACAATTGACATAGGCGGGGGATCAACTGAACTAGCTCTCATAAGAGATCGAAAAATTATGGATACAATCTCAATCAACATAGGAACAGTAAGGCTAAAAGAACTGTTTTTAGATAAAGATGCAAATAGTGAAGAGATAAGTGAACACATAAAACAATCTATTTCCATTTTACCGCAAAATTTTAAAAATGACAATCTAATTGTAATTGGTGGTACAACCAGGTCTCTTTCTGAGTTGATTATGAAAAATACATCTTATCCGCTTGAAACTGTGCATGGATTTGAATATAAACTTGAAGAGTATATACATCTTGTAAGAGAAATCAAAAATTCAACGCTAGAAAATTTAAAAAATTTTGATATAAAAAAAGATAGACTTGACACTATCAGAGAAGGGCTGTATATATTTGAAGAGGTATGCAAAAAACTAGATAGTAAACATATCATAACTTCAGGGGTGGGAGTTCGAGAGGGGGTATATCTATGCGATTTGCTAAGAAGCTCCAACCATATATTTCCCCCAAACTACAAACTCAGCCTAAAGAGTCTCACAGATAGATTTGGGCTAAAAAACAGACAAAATAGTTCAATTGTGAGATATGCACAAGATCTTTTTGATGCACTTGAGTATCTGCATCAAATGGATAAAAAATATCTCAATATTCTTCTTACATCGGCTAAACTGTACAATATCGGTATATGCTTAAACTATTATGAAAAAAACCTACATAGCTTCTATTTTATAATAAATGGGCTAAATTATGGTTTTTCTCATAGTGAAAAAATACTCATTGCACTACTCATAAAGTACCACATGAAAAAACTTCCATCACAAAACGACTTAAAAGCTTATGGAGATCTGCTGCCAGATATAAAAACTGTAAATTGGCTCAGCTTTATACTCTCCTTGTCAAACTGTTTGCATAAAGACTTAATTGATGATAAGTTTACTTTTAAATACGAAAATCACACTCTATATATAAAAGCGGATAAGAAACTATACTTGGCAAAAGAGTGCATTAAAAAGCTTGCAAAACCTGCCTCATTTGCTATTGTTTTAGAAAATTAAAATATAACTGACCTTACGCACTAAACACATATCTGAGCAAAAAGAGAAAGTGCCATATACGAGGCAGATTTTTGAAAGCCTAGCCAAAGCTAAGATGAAAAAATCTAACGAAGCTAAATGATACTTTATCTTTTTGCCCAAAGGGTGGTATAATTTGCTTACAATTGCGTCGTTAGTAAGATTTGAAGCTACTAGTAGCTCCTGCATCTTACTGCCTAGCACTTATAAGCAACTTATACCACTCAGATATGTGTTTAGTGCGTAAGGTCAGTTAAAACTGTCTTCCCATTGTAAATTCAAATGATGCCGTATCATCTCCTGCCTCTTCCATTAGAGGGGTTGCAAAGATCAGATTTATAGGTCCCATAGGAGATACCCACTCAAGATTTATACCGGTTCCTGCTCTTTTTATATCCAAATTATCTTCCCCTGTCATACCATAATCAAAAAATAGAGCACCTCTTAATTTAAGTCGCTCTATCAAAGGAAAGCTTGCTTCGATACTATTTGCAAACATCATTGTTCCACCAAGCAAGTCTCCACTGCTGTTTTTTGGAGATATTGACCTAGAAGCATAACCTCTAATAGTGCTTATTCCACCCATATATGCTTTTTCTCCAATTGGAAGGTATCCATTGTCTATAATATAATTGAACCTTGCTCTATATCTCAAAATCAAATCATAATCAATCTTATCTTCTAATCCATAAAAATATGCAAATCTTCCTCTAGTTTTCACAAATTTTTCATCTCCACCGACACCTGCAAACTCTACGCTTAAAGATGCACTCATACCACTTCTTGGAAGATAGTAATCATCTGTATTGTTAAATGATACACCGGGAGTTATTGCACTCTTGATAGTTTTGTCAGTTGTATATAGAGCTGGATTTAGAGTACTTGAGAGATCACTTAGCTGAGAGCTTTCTAGTGTATATCCGACAGATCCACTCCAAAACTTTCCAAATTTTCTTCCAAGATTTAGATTAAAACCTGCTGTGTCTTGATTGTATGTAGTATAATCATATTTTGCCTTATATACACTTCCACCCAAACTATAAATAGAGTCAAAAATTCTTGGATTTGTCAAAGATATTTTTCCGCTCAATTCCGAATCAGATCTATCAATATTTACTTCTGCTCTAATTCCAGAGCCAAAGATATTGCCATCTGATAAGTTTGCACTAAGAAGTAATCCATCTGATGACCCATATCCAATTCCGCCTCCTATGGAAGCAGTTCTAGCCTCTTTTACATTGACTAACAAGTCTATTTTGTTGTCGCTTACTCTTAACTCTTTTATATTTGCATTTTCAAAATAACTTGTTCTTTTTAAAGCCTTTTTTGACTCTTTTAAATCAGTCCTATTGTACAAATCCCCAGGAGCCAGATAGACTTCTCGTCTAATAACCCTATCAATAGTTTTGGTATTACCAGAAATTCTCACATCATTTATATAGACTTTTTGACCTGTTTGAACTATAAAGTTTATATCTGCATTATGAGCTTTTTTGTCTGTTTTTACATCCGGAATTACCCTGACATAGGCATAACCCAAATCAGCTACCTTATCTTCAATAGTCTGTATATCTTTTCTCAATCTTTTGGAGCTAAACATCTGATTTTTTTGAAGATGCAGATCCGGTATTATCTCTTTTGTATTAAGCAGTCCTTTTGGAGCAATAATATTTACACTTTTTACCCTATACTGCTCTCCCTCACTCACACTATAGGTAAGATTTGCAGAATAACTATCCATATAAGCTTTTAAAAATGGGTTACTTACTTTTACATCAAGATATCCATGTTGCAGGTAATAATCTTTTATCCTAGATGAATCATACGGCAAATCACCTAGCCTTACCTCTCCATCGTCAAATCCCCACATCCACGATAAAAATTCCTCTTGTCTGTTTGCAATAGATGACCTTATATCACTATAGTCAAACTTCTTAGCTCCACATAACAAAACTTTTTTGATGACTATCTTTTCACCTCTGTTTACAATCAAATTAAGTGCTAACGAGTTTTTATTTAAGTTTTTACTATTTTCTTCAACTACTGTATTAA
>JALUMZ010000249.1:0-1260 GCA_027055635.1 Campylobacteraceae bacterium | reverse complement strand
TGTATTAAAATAACCTTTGCTTTCATAATATTTTTCAACTCTTTTTTTTGCAATTTGAACTCTGGTTTTATCATATATCTCGCCTTTTTTTATGCCGACAACATCTTTTAGAGTCTTTTTGTCATTATTCCCTATTCCGCTAATATTTACATTTGCAATAACAGGCTTCTCAACAACATCAATACTCAATGTTCCGCCATTTTGACTTACTGATATATCTTTAAAAAACTTTTGTTTATATAGATCTTTGATACCTTGGTCAACTATCTCCAAATCAAGACTGTCTCCTACATGTAGATTCATAATCTCTTTTGCTATACTTGGAGACAAGTGTATCAAACCATTAAATTTTATATTTTTAATTGTAACAGCATATACAGAAGTGACTAATAGCACCCCAGTCAATAATATTTTATTCATTTGCAACCTTTTTTGTCATAAAAAAAGGATATAATACCATTTTTGGAATTAATAAATAGTTAAAAAACCACTGCACAGTATAAACACCCATAACATAAAGCAGTGGTTTTTTAAAGCAAAGGTGTCACATGAAAGTAGGAATTATTGGTTTAGGTCTTATGGGAGGCTCGCTAGGACTTGCCCTTAAACATGTAAAATTCATATCTCAAACTTGTGGATTTGATCACAATCTTTCACATTGTGAAGAGGCTCTGAAGCTTGGCTTAGTAGATGAAATAGTATCTTTTTCAGAGATTAAAAAGTGCGATATAATTTTTCTTGCAATTCCTGTTGAAGCTATTATTTCAGTCTTGCAAAACTTAAAAGATATACCAAAAAACACTACTATTGTTGATCTAGGAAGCACTAAAGAGAAAATAATAAAAAGTGTACCAAAAGAGATAAGAACAAATTTTATAGCTGCTCATCCAATGAGTGGAACTGAAAAGTTTGGACCAAGTGCAGCCATAGAGGATTTGTATCACGATAGCGTTGTAGTCCTTTGTGACATGGAAGCAAGTGGTGATAGCCATAAAAACAGAATTATACAACTATTTTCGCATATAGGTATGAAAATAGTCTTTATGAATTCACATGAACACGATATACATGCCTCCTTTATATCTCATCTTCCTCATGCATTAAGCTATGCTCTAGCTAAAAGTGTCATGGGGCAAGAAGATCCTAAAAGCATACTTTTACTAGCAGGCGGCGGATTTAAAGATATGAGCAGAATCGCAAAATCATCCCCTCTGATGTGGTCAGATATCTTCAAACAAAATAGGGATAATCTGATAAAAT
>JALUMZ010000248.1 GCA_027055635.1 Campylobacteraceae bacterium | reverse complement strand
AAAAAGACGATATTTCAAACAAAGCTTTTGATGACTTAAAAAGCTTCGCATCTCGTGAGGAGAACTATAAATACCTTGATATTGCTCATGGCGGTAATGCTCTGAGATTAAAAAACTATGTTGGAACCATCACCACAAAAGACGGCACTACTATAGAGATACTGCCCAAGATATATGGCAATAAAGATGAGGTAGGTTTAGTGGAGACCAAACAGGTTCTGCTTAAAATGCTAAAAACTCTAAAAAATTCCCCATTTAAAAACATAAACAAAGCATCCTTTCAAACAGCCAATTTTAACCTATTTGAGATATTTATAACCATGTTTTTAGAGGAGTTGACGAGACTTGTGAAAATTGGTATAAAATCAAACTATATCTCCAAAGAGGAAAATCTGTATTTTTTAAAAGGAAAAATCAAACTAAACTCTCATCTCAATCAAAACTTACTGCATAAAGAGAGATTTTTTGTAGAGTTTGACGAATACACTAAAAATAGAGCCGAAAACAGACTCATAAAAACAACACTTCAAAAACTATATAAAATATCAAATTCTACCAAAAATAGACAAAGACTAAGAGAATTTCTATTTATCTTTGATGATGTTAAGACATCAAAAAATATCAATAGTGATTTCAAAAAATGCAAAACAGATAGATTTATGAAACACTATCAAGAGATACTAAAATGGTGCGAAATATTTTTAAATGACCAAACTTTTTCACCCTATAAAGGCAAAGATATAGCTTATGCGCTTTTGTTTGATATGAATTTGCTCTTCGAGTCTTATGTGGCTCATTTTTTCAAAAAACGATTTAAAGATAGAGTTAAAATACAAGACAAAAAACATAAACTCATAGAGTCGCACAGGCTTTTTCAACTAAGACCAGATATCGTCATAGATGATGATATTGTGCTAGATGCGAAATGGAAATTGATAAATCAAGAGAGCAAAAACTATGACCTTTCCCAATCTGATTTGTATCAAATGTATGCTTATGGTAAAAAGTATGGCTCAAATGATGTCTATCTCATATACCCAAAATCAAAAGATTTTCAATCTTCATTAGATGTTGCATTTGGGTATGATAAAAGTTTGAGAGTACATATATTGTGTTTTGACTGCATGGATGTATCTAATAATCATTTTTATAGCTAAGTCTAAATAAATTAGGTTGTTTTGGCTATGTATTTGGTGATTTTATTTGCTATTTTTTTGGAGTTTGCTACACAATCATTTAGCCCTACTCCGTTGTAGGCATTTGAACTAAGGTATAAGCCTTTATAATTTTCTAATTTATTAAATAATTTTTTCATTCTATCTAGGTGCCCTACTCTATAGTTTGGTATGCCTTTTTCCCATTTTTTTACATAAATTGTATCTGGATATTTATCTATGCCCATCACCTCTTTTATGCCTCTTATAGCTATCTCTTTTAGTTCTGTGTCGCTTTTTAATGCCAAGCTTTGGTCTCTTTGTCCGCCTATCATGACTCTGAGTGCTTTTTTTCCTTTTTGCGCCCTATCGGTAAATATAGAACTATCCCATAATACACCTAAAATATCTTTTTTTGAGCTAGATGTTGTTAATAATCCAAAGCCATTTAAGTCATGATCCAAATCATCATACCCTAATCCCACGACACTTATAGGTGAATACTCTATGTCATTTAGCATAACAGAAAATTCAGTATCTATCTTATTTAAAATCTTAGCACTCTCATAAGCTGGTGTCGAGAGTACCACTATATCAAATTTGTTCTTTTCGTCTGCGTTCAAGATATATTTATCGCCATTTTGTTCAATGCTTTGTATATCTGTATCTCTTTTTATATCCATATCCAAAGAGTTTGACAAAGAGTCTATAAAAGCGCTGACTCCGCCCTTGAAGCTCATCAAAACTCCTCCCGGCCCAGCATCTTTCTTTTTCTTTTTGAGCATGCCTTTAAAAAGTCCTCCATACTCTTTCTCTAGCTTCACAACAGCAGGAAAGGCAGAATTTACTGAGATTTTATCCGGGCTTGAGGCAAATATACCAGCAACCATAGGATCCAAAAAGGCATCGGTCATCTCTTTGCCTACTCTTCTGTAGCCAAATGATTGTAATGTCTCATCTTCATCATCTTTTTTTGCCGGTATAAACACTTCTGCTGCTACCCTTAGTTTTCCAAAAATAGATAAGAGAGGTGTACCTAAAAATGCACCCGGAGTCTCCGGTAGTCTATGCAGGGCATCTTTATATATAAATCTGATTCTAGCTTTATCACTGCTTCTTAGTAGTAACTCTTCACTGTTACTCTGTTTTACGAGTTCTAAAGTATCTGGTTTGTTTGATAAAAAACCGTTGCTTCCCTCTTCAAATAAAAAGCCCTCAACTCTCTTTGTCATCATTTTTCCACCAAGTTTTTCTTCCTTCTCAAAAAGCGTTATGTTTACATTAGGGTTTTCTTGTTTGATATAAAATGCGGTAGTAAGACCACTAATTCCACCACCTATGATAGCTATGTTCATCTCTTTTTCCTTTTTATCTTTTTAAGCCACTCATCAAGAGTTTTTTCATATCCAATATGTCGGCTATCGTAAAAATTTAGTTTATTTTCTAGATATTTTTGCTCTACCCATCCGTTAAAATCATGCGGATATTTATATTGTTTTGCTCCAAGCTTAGTCAAGTGTGTTGGTATAGTAAGTTTTTTTTCATTTCGCACATAATTTTCTGCTTTGTTTATTGCTAGATATGAACTGTTTGATTTTGGGCAGCAACACAGATATATCAGGGTTTGAGAAAGTATAATCCTAGCTTCGGGAAAACCTATGGAACTGACACTTTGCAGGCAACTATTTGCAAGATTTAGGGCATTTGGATTTGCATTTCCTATATCTTCGCTTGCCAAGATAAGTAGCCTTCTAGCTATAAAATCTGCACTCTCTCCACCGTCAATTAGTCTTGCTAGATAGTACAAAGCAGCGTTAATATCACTTCCTCTTATACTTTTTATCATTGCACTTGTCAAATCAAAATGGCTCTTTTGTGAACTAACCCCATCTTTTAGTGCATTTGGTCTTAAGAGTTTTAAGGTTTCTAGCTCTACACTTTTATTATCCACTTTTAGGGTATATTCTAAAAGATTCAACATAGACCTAACATCCCCACAGGAGCTGGTGATTAGATACTCTTGTGCCTCTTTTGTTATCTCAAATTTTATCTCTGTTTTGATTCGTTTTAAAACAACTTCTAAATCCAAGTCATCTAACGGAAAAAATTCAAAAAGCATAGAGCGTGAGCGAATCCCACTTGTCAATGTAAAATATGGATTTTCCGTAGATGCACCTATGATGATAGCTTCTCTATTTTCCATAGGCAATAAAAGAGTCTCTTGCTGTGTTTTTGAGAGTCTGTGAACTTCATCAATAAAAAGCAGTGGTTTTGCCAATGTATTTTTATGTTGAGCAAGTATCTTTCTAATCTCTTCTACTTTAAGATTTGTAGCATCTAGCTCAAAAAAAGGCAAGCTCATTTTATTTGCAACTATTTTTGCTAGAGTGGTTTTACCAACACCTGCTGGACCAAAAAATATAGAGTGGGATATGCTCTTTTTTTCCAAAAGTTTTCTAAAGGGCACACCCTCTGAGCATAGATGTTTCTGACCGCATAAATCTTCTATATTTTGAGGTCTAAATTTTAGCGCTAGATTTTCTATCAAGCTTTGCTTTCTCTTTTTTACTATACTCTAAATAGTCTCTAAGGGCATCATACTCTGTACTTGTTAAAAATCTGTGCTTTCCGGGTTTTAACATATCAAGATCTATCTTTCCGTAGCTTACCCTTTTTAGACCTACCACATCTGCATCAAAATATCCAAAAAATCTTCTTAATTCTCTATTTTTCCCCTCATTTATAGTTACTTTTATGGTTGAATAGCTTGGTCTATTTTTTATGATACGATACTCTACAAATGGTGCAAACTCCATGGAACGAACCCTGCTTTGTTCATGCCCTCCTCTGCTTGCATCCTCAAGATACAAACCCTCTTGCATAGCATTTTCCATAGCTTTTGTAACAGATCCCTTAATCTTTACATAATAGACTCTCTCAAGATCACCATGCATCAAAGCAGAGACTATATCTGCTGCATCGCTAAGCAAAAGGAGACCTTCGCTGGTAAAATCGAGTCTGCCTACACTCATAAAATGTGAAAATTTTGAAGGAAGAGTATCATATATGGTCTTTCTGCCTCTATCATCTTTTTTACTGACTAATTCACCTTTTTGTTTATGATAGACTATGACTGAGTATTTGCTCTTTTTGTAGAGTGTTCTATCTTTTATCTTTATCTTGTTTTCATAAGTCACTTTTGTTGCAAGATCTGTTACTATCTCCCCATCTACACTGACCAAGCCATCAGCAATCAGCTTGTCTGCCTCTCGTCTTGAGTGTCTGGTGTTGTGAGAAATCATCTTGTTTAGTCTGATAGGAGTCATTATTTTATACCTGCTTCTATCAAATCGTGAATATGAAGTACCCCTGATACTCTCTTGCTTTCATCTACGATTGCTATGAGCTGTATCTTGTGTTTTTCTACAAATGCCAATGCATCGCTTGCTAGCAAGTCATCACCCATAAGAACTTTTGGATTTTTTGAAGCAAAATCTATCGCTTTTTTCTCCATAGAGAAGTCATCTCTCATGACTGCTCTTCTGAGATCTCCATCACTGAGGATTGCTAAGAGTCTATGCTCGTTATCTTCTATAAGTACATTTCCGAGCATCCCTTCACTTATAGCCACTATCGCCTCTTTAAGGGTTGCAGAGCTATTTACTATGGGTAGATTTTGCGTATGCATCAAATCTCTTACTTTTATAAAAAGTCTCTTTCCTAAACTTCCTCCGGGATGAAATGAGGCAAAATCCTCTTTTTGAAAATTCTTCTTTTTCATCAAGCAGACTGCAAGAGCATCTCCTACAGCCAGAGTTAAAGTGGTAGAGGTTGTAGGTGCCGCATCAAGAGGGCATGCCTCCTTTGTAACATCTATTGACAAAAACAGATCACCATATCTACCAAGCGATGAATCTCTTTTTCGTGCCATTGCTATCAATGGTATATCAAATCTTTTTATGTGAGGCAGTATCTTTATAAGCTCTTCACTCTCCCCGCTGAAACTTATAGCCAAGACGGCATCATCTTTTCCTATCATTCCTAAATCACCATGAAGTGCTTCTGTGGGATGTATAAAAAAACTACTCGTTCCTGTGCTAGCCATGGTTGCTGCTATTTTTGCACCTATCAAACCACTTTTGCCAACACCTGTTATGATGAGTTTTCCCTTTATGCCGGCAATTAACTCTACTGCCTTGTTCATGTCATCATCTATTGTTTTAAGAGCATTGAGCAACTCTTTTGCCTCTAGTCTCAATACATCTCTTGCTATCTCTTTAAAATCTTGCATCTTTTGCCTTTTACATCATAAATATTGTAGGAACGATAGTCGGATATTTCTTCATCTTTCTATATATATGTTTTCTAAGAACTTGTCTTAGTTCATTTTCAAGTGCTTTTTTATTTTGAAATAGCTCTTTTTTTGCATTTACGGTAAATTGATCTATGACACCCTCCATCTCTTGAGAAAATTTTCTATCATCTTTATCTGAAACCAAACCATAGCTTACGACTCTTGGTCTGCTTGCAAGTTTTTGCTCATTTATATTTACTTGGGCAACAACCATAACAAGACCGGAATCAGCCATCTTTTGCCTGTCAATTACAACATCATTTGCTATTTTTTCATTTGCTTGGTTATCTACAAATACTTTTCCTGTCTTGACGGATTTTACTTTTTTGATATATTTCGGACACACTTCTATCTGGTCGCCATCACTCATAAGCAGGATATTTCTCGGAGGAATTCCGCATTTTAGGGCTGTCTCTTTATGTCTTGAGATGTGATTAAACTCTCCATGAACCGGCAAGAAAAATTTTGGTTTTACAAGTCTAAGGATAAGCTTTTGCTCTTCTTGAGCCGCGTGACCGCTTACATGTATCTCACTAAAATCTTGATAAGCTACACTAGCCCCACTTTTTATTAAAAAGTTTAGCACTTTAGATACACTGCCTTCATTTCCGGGAATTGCTTTGGCGGATATTATGATTTGGTCGCTTGTTTTTATCTTTATGTGTCTATGCTCATCCGTTGCCATTCTATAGAGTGCAGCCATAGTCTCACCTTGTGAGCCGGTAGTGACTATTAGAACCTCTTTGTCATTGTGTTTATTTACTTCGTGTGGATCTATAAAAATGCTTTTATCCAAATCTATATATCCTAAATCTATGGCAGTAAAAAGATTTCTTTCCATAGATCTACCTATAACACAAACTTTTCTATTGTGTTTAAGCCCATAGCTTATAGCTTGATATACTCTATGAATATTTGAGGAGAAAGTTGACATTATCACCCTGCCCTTTGATTTTGAAAATATATAATCAAAAGTTTTACCTACGGTACTTTCACTTCTTGTGATACCCTCTTTGTGTGAATTTGTACTGTCGCTTAAAAGGCAAAGCACCCCTTTTTCTCCATATTCGGCAAATCTGTTGAGGTCTGTAACATATCCATCGATTGGAGTATGGTCTATCTTAAAATCCCCTGTATGTATTATGGTGCCTGCATCTGTAGTTATCGCTAGTGAAGAAGCATCTATGATGGAGTGTGTGATGTGCATCCACTCTACTTTTATATCCCCAATCTTATATACTTTTCTTTTTTGCACAGGTCTGAAGAGTTTTCTATACTGTTTTAAGCCATGCTCTTCAAACTTGTTAGATAGCATTCCAAGTGGTAAAGGAGTGGCATATATTGGAAATTGCATCTCTTTAAACAGGTATGCAACAGCTCCGATATGATCTTCGTGAGCATGTGTGATGACGATAGCTTTTATCTTCTTTTTTATCTGTCTTAGATATGTAAAATCCGGAATCAATATATCAACACCGTGCATATCATCAGTCGGAAAACTCATACCGACATCGACTATAATAGCGCTTGTATCTGTCTCTATGACGGTGATATTTCCACCTATTTCACCAAGACCGCCCAGGGGAGTAATTCTTACTTTTGCATTTGTATTTTGATTTATAAGATTAAATTTTTGTAGTATGTCTTTATGAATCTTATGATTTGCATCTATGGCAATTTTCATATCTTTTTGCCATTTTTCACTA
>JALUMZ010000247.1 GCA_027055635.1 Campylobacteraceae bacterium | reverse complement strand
TAAAAATATCTCTTCTTTAATTAAAATAAATTTTTTCGATATAATTGCAAATCAACAATCAAGGTCAATTATGAAAAAACTTATTTTTACTATCATTTGCACACTCACACTCTTTGCACAAAACACAACAACACCATTAATCCAAGCTGTTTTAAATAAAAATATAGCCGAAGTAGAAAGCTTGCTTAAAAAAGGAGCAGATAAAAATGCAAAAGATGATAAAGGCTTTAGTGCACTAGACTATGCTATATCAAAAAAACTACCCTATATATCGCAAATTTTATACACAAACAATCCAAATAAATTTATATTTTTAAGATTAGATGACAAGCCTCTACATGTAGAGTTTAAAAAAAACGGCTTCACTATAGATAATGCAAAAATAGACAAAAAAGCTCTGATACTTGGCACCATAACAGCGGATTCATTTAAAGAGATCTGCTTATCTTACGATAGGGCTCTCAAGAATAATATAACACTCTCAAGCAAAGATATTCAAATGATTTTTGCACTTAGCGATAAAAGTGATTTTGATAAAATTAAAAATATAAAAAAAGAGTGTAAAAATCTTACAATTTTTACATATACCAACTATGAGTTTTATAAATTCTTAGCCAACTTATTCCAGTACGCAGGAACTCCTCAGATACTCTTTAGAGATAAAAAAGGAAAAGTTGTTGGTGGAACTATCGAAACATACTTTTTTGAAAAAAGTAAAAATTTCAATAAAATTTTAAGATAATAGAGTAAATAATGAAACGAATATTACTACTAGAGGATGACATAGCATTAGGAGAAACCATACAGGAGTTACTCACAGATAATAAATATATGGTTGACTATGCAATTAATGGCAATGATGCTATCGATTTTAGTTATGACAACAAATATGACTTGTATATATTTGACATAAATGTTCCAGATATTGACGGACTTGATATTTTGAAAAGTTTAAGAGATGCTGATGACTCAACACCTACAATATTTATAAGTGCTATGACAGATCTAAAAACAGTTTTGAAAGGTTTTGAAGTAGGAGGAGATGATTTTGTAAAAAAGCCCTTCTATCCCGAAGAGCTCTTAGTAAAAGTTGGTCTTAAACTCTCCACGGAGGAAGAGAAAATTTCTTTTGCAAGCATTACATACTTTCCAAAAGATGAAAGGATACTAAAAAATGGGAAAGATATATATCTTACACATGTGCAGCTAAATCTTTTTAAACTCTTTATAAAAAATACAAATCGAATAATTGTAAAAGATGAATTGTATGAATGTTTGGAAAAACCAAGTGAGAATGCATTGAGATTTCATATAAACAGACTAAAAAATAGTACCGGATTTAATATAAAAAATATCAGAGGAAGCGGGTATATCCTTGAAAAAAGTTGAGATAGAGTCTTTTACAAAAAGCTTTTTACTTTTTTTTCTATCTCTAGCTTCCGTTATGCTGTTTCTTACATATCAGACATATAAGAGCAAGCTTAACAGCCTTGAAGATTCTCTTTATGCACAAATGAAAATAGCTAGCCTGAGCCCAAAAGAGACTCTGTTTTCAAAGAAAGTAATCCCAAAAACCAAAGATATACTACCTGATACTTTTTACACAGATAAAGATGAGTTATTAGTCTTTTTTGCATCGAATGACTCAAATAAATCTCTAATAAAAATTTCTTATCCAATTAAAAGTTTTAGCCATGATGAGGAATTAACTTTTAACCAGAGTAGAACCAGATTTTTAAAGAGTTTGGTAA
>JALUMZ010000246.1 GCA_027055635.1 Campylobacteraceae bacterium | reverse complement strand
GTCTTATACTTGATGAGCCTACAAATGATTTAGATATTCCTACTATAAACATACTAGAGGAGTATATACAAAATTTTCAAGGTGCCGTTATATTTGTAAGTCATGATAGATATTTTGTCGATAAGATAGCTAAAAAACTCTTTATCTTCAAAGGAGAGGGTAAAATACAAGAGAGTTATATGGCATACAGTCAATATCTTGAAATAGAAAAAGAGTTGGGCGAATTGGATGATTTTAGCACCCAAACCCAAAAAGAGTCCGGCAAAAAAGAGAAATTAAACAAAAATATAAAATTAACCTACAAAGAACAACAAGAGTACAAAACACTCCCCCAAGAGATAGAGAGATTGGAAAATGAGCTAGAGGAGATAAACAGATGCCTAGAGGATCAAGAGTGCTATGAAAAAATCGGACTTCTTGCTCTTAGTGAACAACTCGAAGAAAAACAGACAACCTTAGATACTCTCATAGAGAGATATTTAGAGATAGAAGAGAAAATAGAGATGTCAATATCCAATCACCCGTAGAATTTGGGCGATTGGATCAGTTTTAAAATTCTATATCCCAATACTTTATATTTAGACTATTTGCAACTGCTCTGTTTGTACACTTACCTAGATATAAATTTAAACCATTTCTTATATTTTTATCCTCTTTAATGGCCTCTTCAAGACCTTTATTTGCTATATCTAATCCATATTTGAGGGTATTTGATGTTAAAGCAAGTGTAGATGTCAAAGAGACGGCTCCTGGCATATTTGCAACACAGTAGTGAACAACATCATTTACCACATAAGTTGGATTATCATGATAAGTTGCATGAGATGTCTCAAAACAACCGCCCTGGTCAATCGCCACATCCACTATAACTGAATTTTTCTTCATCAATTTCAAATCATCTTTTGAAACAAGCTTTGGAGCAGCAGCTCCGGGAATAAGAACAGCACCTATAACTAAATCTGCCTCTTTTATAGCATTTAAAATATTTGTTCTATTTGAATAAAGAGTAGTGACTTTTGAGCCAAAAATATCATCATAATATGCCAATCTATCTGCTGATATATCAAGTACAGTTACATTAGCACCAAGACCAACCACCATCTTACAAGCATTTATCCCAACAATTCCACCACCTATTATGACTACATTGCCTCTTTTTACTCCAGGTACTCCGCCTAGCAAAACTCCTCTTCCGCCAAAAGGTTTTTCAAGGTATTTTGCACCCTCTTGAGCCGCCAATCTTCCTGCTATCTCACTCATAGGAGTCAAACATGGAAGATGACCATTATCATCAGTTATAGTCTCATAAGCAACTGCTTTTACCTTTTTTGCCATAAGAGCTTGGGCTTGTTTTGGGTCAGCTGCAAGGTGTAGATATGTGTAGAGGATTTGACCCTCTTTGAAAAAGTCATATTCTTGAGGCAATGGCTCTTTGACTTTTACAATCATATCAGACTCATCAAATATTTTCTGCTTGTCTTCTGTTATGGTTGCACCTTTTTGGATATACTCCTCATCACTAAATCCAGCCCCAACTCCAGCAGATTTTTCTACTAGCACACTATGTCCTGCACTAACATACGAAGCAACACAATCGGGTGTTAAACCAACTCTATATTCATGAACTTTAATCTCTTTGATAAGACCTATCTTCATATCTAATCCTTTAATTAAATTAAATTATTTAGTAATACTATCCAAAAAAACCATAAAATACAAGATTTTTTTTTTTTTTTTTAATATTTTATCTTTTTT
>JALUMZ010000245.1 GCA_027055635.1 Campylobacteraceae bacterium | reverse complement strand
GTCTATTTGTGTATCTGCTGCGTTTAAGGCTTTTGATAACAGTTTACCTTCAACTACTTTTTTAGCAGCATCAAGAAACAACTTTTTTAAAACAAGATTGTTTAAAATATTAGCACTCAGATTTACCGTTTGCACAAAAGGAACTCCTGAACGCGTTAAAAGTGCTGCGATGTAAGAAAATCTTGCCAACTCACTTTTTTGTGTTATCTCACCAAATAAAGGAAGTTTTAAGATTAATTTATGCATCCCATATGCAAAAACATAGCTATTTTTCATCAAAAGCGTAAAAAGAATTATAAAAGCTAAAATCAGACCAAAAATAGTTTTAAAGTTGTGATTAAAAAAGTCCCCCATAGCTATAACTACTATTGTCGGTGTAGGTAAAGTCTGATGCATATTTTCAAAGATACCTGTTATCTGAGGCACAACAAAAGAGAGCATAAAAGCTATCATAATCAACGATACACCAATCATGAAAGAGGGATACGCAAAAGCAGACTTTATCTCTTTATTTATCCTATCTTGCTCTTTTAAAAATCGTGATAATTCCATCAGAACTTCATCAAGAAGCCCACCGTTTTCACTTACTTTGATAGAGTGTTTAAAAAATTCTGGCAAAATAACTACGCTTTGCAACTCTAAAGCAGAGTAAAAATCTTTTCCTTCATCAAGATAAGTACTCACAGTAGTCAAAAAAAGTTTTAACTTTTTGTTTTTATCGTAATGAGACTGAATGATTTTCAAAGCAGCGACAATGGTAATACCAGAACGAATGTACATAGAAAGTTCACGAGAAAGAGAAGAGAGTTCTTTTGCAGATATTTTATATTTTCGACTAAATTCTAACTTATCAAAAAACGATGGTGCATCTTCTTGTATGCTTTTATAGATGATTTTTTGCGATTTGAGTTTATTTTTTGCTTGATCTAAACTAAGTGCTTCTACTTTATCACTTACATTTTTGCCCTCACTGTCGATACCTTTGTACTTAAAAATCATCGTAGCACTTTTTGAGCGAGTTCTTCTCTATCACTGCTCGCATCTGATAAAGAGCTGTAAACCTTTGTTGGTTCAAAATAAGAGCTATAATCGTAAAATTTGTTTTGCGATTCTACAAGCACTTGATCTCCCACTCCCTTTTCATCTATAGCGTAAGAAAAACAGACACTTTCTTCTATACCCTCTTTGTTAAAATAGACATCTTGTTCTTTAGATGTATACCCATAAGTAAATTCATATCTATAAACTCTGACATCGCTATCTTTAAATAGGTCATCAAGCGTTTTTGTTTTTATACCATCTACATAAACATCACACTCTGAACAATCATCAAGACACAAAAGTTGAACACTTTTCTCATGTTTAAAACTTTGTAAATATATTTTGAGATTAGCAAGCGTGATTTTTTCACTATTTTCACTTAATCTTGTAAGATTACTACTTGCAAGATTATACACAACACCCATTATCACAATCACTATCATCAACTCTATAAGAGTAAATGCAGCTTTTTTCAAGATTTATTTACAACCACTCATCTTGATATCAGCGGCTTCATTTTGACCACCCTCTTTCTTGTCAGCACCAAGAGATATAAGTTCAATTTGCCCACCATCATTGATATAAATAAAAGCACGACCCCATGAATCTTTTGGTATTTTAGCATCTTTGAAGTATCCACTTGGTGAATAATTACTATAGAGTTCGGGGTCAGGATTTTTAGCTAAAGCTTCTAGTCCTTCACTTGTTGATGGGTAAACA
>JALUMZ010000244.1 GCA_027055635.1 Campylobacteraceae bacterium | reverse complement strand
AAAAAATCTAGCTAAAAAATACGAAGCCCAAACAATAGATCAATTTGCAAAAAACAGGAAACTCAAAGAGATAGATCAAATAATTAAAGAGAATGGAAAAGACTATTATATGCTATCAAGACCTATAATAGCAGAACAAAAGTGTAAAATGTGCCATCCAACATGGACTCCCGGTAATGTAATAGCCATAGAAGATGTAAAAATAGACATGGAAGATTTTTATGAGGATCTTTACAATAATATATACTTGACAACTGCAACCGGACTTATAAATATAATCATTATTTTACTTCTAATCCAATACATATTCAAAAAATATGTCTCAAACAGAATAAACAAACTTTTACAAGTGATTTTTAGAGTGGAAAAAGGTAATTTTGTCATAGATGATTTAATAAAAGGAGAGTCACTAGAAAAAGGTAGCAGCAACAATGAAATAGACAGACTCTTTAGACATTTAAAAAGAATGGTGGAAGCCCTAAAGCCTGTCATGTCAAATGTCATAGATGCAAGCAAGCATATGGCATTTCAATCAAGCTATAGCTATACTAAAATAGATGAAACAAACCAACAGATACAGCACCAAAATCAACTTCTTGTTAATTCAAAAGATTTATTAAATAATGTCTTAAGTGAAAATACACAAATGAGACAATCTTTAGATACTCTACTAGACAGTTCAAAAGTATCTCAAACAATTATCTCAACAAGCAAAAAAGATATAGAAAATAATCTAAAAAAAGGAGAAGAAGCTGTAAAATCAATGAATAGTACATCACAAACTATCGGTGATTTAAAAGTTTTTTCAAATGAAGTATCAAAGATGACTGAAATCATCACAGACATAGCAGATGAAACCAATCTTATATCCCTAAATGCCGCCATAGAAGCAGCAAGAGCAGGAGAACACGGAAGAAGCTTTTCAGTAGTGGCAGATAAGATTAGAGAACTTGCTGAAGTATCTTTGAAAAATGCAAGTGACATATCTATCATACTATCAAAAATAGACAATAAAATAGACAATGTCACCAAAAGTGCAATAAAATCAAAAGAGAGTATCTTGGACCTTGTAGATAACTCTTTGCAAATAAATAAAAGTTTTGAAAAGATAGATGAAAGTTTTGAGTTGATATCAAACTCATTGGTTGAATTCGATAGTGATTTTGAAAAAGAATCAAAAATGCTCCAAAATACTGATACCAATCTAAATGATGTTAAAAAATCAAGTGTTGTTTTAACAGATAATGCAGAAGCTACCAAAAAAATTATGGACTCCATATCCCACAAAAGCGCTCAATTAAAAACACTTGCTGATGGTTTTGAAGTAGTATTAAACAATAGAAATGAAACAAGAACTGTTCAAACACCTCCGTTAGGGGCAACAGATGATAAAGGCAGAGAAGTATTTATATTTGACTTATCAGAAAATGGTGTATCCTTCTACTTCTTAAATAGCGGTAGAAACCTCAATAAAGGCGACAAAGTAACACTAAAATTCAAAAGAAAAGTTGACAATAGAGACAGTCTTAGATGTGAAGTTATCTATTCAAATCATCAAAGTACTGAAAATATATACTTTTATGGAGCAAAGATACTTTAGAGATACCATGTATTTAATGAGGTAGTTTTATTATGAATTCCGCTCCACCTTTTACATTGTTTACAGATATATTTCCTTTAAATTTGCTCTGTATAACTAACCTTGACATATAGAGTCCTATACCCGTGGAGGGTGTTTTTTTCTTACTCTTAAATGGTTTAA
>JALUMZ010000243.1 GCA_027055635.1 Campylobacteraceae bacterium | reverse complement strand
TTGATGAACAGTTTGCCTCTATCGAGTATGCTCTAAAAAAGATAAAAGAGGATACAGCACTGACTCTAAGAAGAGCTATGTCAAACTCAAAACTCTCTAACTATCTTGTAGATAGACAAGTCCACTACATAAACAATCAAGAAGCCCTTCTTTTAAGAGGCGGTTTTAATCATGTCATAAAAGGTAGTGTAGTTGGTAGAAGTAGTGGAGGATTTTTCTATATAATTCCAGATTCCATCTCTTCACTAAAATCCAAAGAGAGTGGTTTGCTTGATAAAAAAGAGGAGTTGATATATAAGTATGCCAAAAGTATATCCTCTATATTTTCAAAATTTGTAAAATTTTTATCATATATAAATAGGGAATTTGATAAATTTGATGCATATTATGCAAGAGTAGCCTTTGCAAAAGGCCGTGATTTGGAGTTTGTTTTAGCTCAAAATACTCACGATATAACACTTTCGAGATTTTATCATCCCGCACTAAACGACCCAAAGCCCATCAGTATAGATTTTACTAAACATGTTTTGATGATCACTGGAGTAAATGCCGGAGGAAAGACTATGTTTTTAAAGTCGATTTTAAGCGCAGCTTTTTTGGCAAAGTATCTATTGCCAATGAAAATAGATGCAAATCACTCTAAGATAGGCTCTTTTAAAGAGATTGTTGCTGTGCTTGATGACCCTCAAAATGTCAAAAATGATATATCTACATTTGCAGGTAGAATGCATGAGTTTAGCAAACTTTTTACCAAAAAAGCAACTCTAGTTGGTATAGATGAGATAGAGCTTGGAACTGATGCCGATGAGGCAGCTAGCCTTTTTAAAGTTATAGTGGAAAAGTTAATCGCAAAAGACATCAAGATTGTGATTACAACTCACCATAAAAGATTGGCATCCCTGCTGGCTACAAATGGAAATGTTCAACTCTTGGCCGCAATTTATGATGAGAAAAATCAAAAGCCTACTTATGAATTTTTAAATGGAACTATTGGAAAGAGTTATGCGTTTGAGACAGCACTTAGATATAGAATTCCTGCTCCGATTATCAAAGAAGCCAGAGAGGTTTATGGTGAAGATAAAGAGAAACTAAATGATTTAATTCAAAAAAATATAGATTTAGAGTTAGAGATGAAGAGGCGCTCCGTCTTGCTTGAAGAGAAGCTCCAAGAGGCAAAGAGGGCAAAAGAGGCACTTAGAGACGAGAGAGAGCGACATAAAAAAGAGTTTGAAAATTCAACTTACAAGATGCAAAAAAGTTTTAATGAAGCGATCAAAGAGGCAAAAGCTGCGATAAAATCAAAAGATGTTCAAGAGAGCCACAGGGCATTAAACAGAGCAAATAAGTTTAAACAAAAAGCAAAAAAGATAAATATAGTACAAAAGAGTGAAAAATTAATTGTTGGTGATTTTGTAAAATACGGTAACTCAAAAGGGGTGATAAAGAGCATAAAAAAAGATATAGCTATGATTGATTGTAGCGGTATTACACTAAGAGTTCCGCTCAATACTCTGAAAAAAAGTGGAAATCCTCCAAAAAAACCAAGAAAAATTACTGTTACCAAACCTAGTGCAACAAGTTCTATCACTCTTGATTTGCATGGATTAAGAGCAGATGAGGCAATAGAAAAATTAGATAAATTTCTCTCAGATGCTTTGATAAACGGCTATGATGAGGTCTTGGTTTATCATGGAATCGGTACAGGAAAACTTGCATATGCCATCAAAACATTTCTTTCTACCTATCCAAGCCTTGTTTCATATTC
>JALUMZ010000242.1 GCA_027055635.1 Campylobacteraceae bacterium | reverse complement strand
CAAAAAGACCAGCAACTCCTACACCAATCCCGCCTTGCCCAGATGGGGGAGATGATCAGTATGATAGCCCACCAATGGAGACAACCGTTAACGGCTATATCTGCCACAAGTGGAGCGATAAATCTAAAAGCACAACTAAACAAACTAGATAAAGATATAGCTATAGAATTATCAAGCAAAATATCAAACTATTCACAACACTTAAGCTCAACCATAGATGACTTTAGAGACTTCTTTAAATCAAACAAAGAGAAAAAAGAGACAAGTTACAACGAGATAGTACAAAGTGTACTAGGTATCATAGAGACATCAATAATTAATAAAAACATAGAGATAATAAAAGAGTTAAATGTAAATGATACATTTAACTCATATCCAAATGAGTTAAAACAAGTAGTCATGAACCTAATAAAAAATGCAGAAGATATACTGCTAGAAAAGAAGATAGAAAATCCAATCATACAAATAAAAACATACAAAAAAGATTCTAAACTCATACTAGAAGTGAGTGATAATGCAGGAGGAGTACCAAAAGATATACTACCAAAGATATTTGATCCGTACTTTTCAACAAAAACAAAGAAAGATGGAACAGGCTTGGGACTCTACATGTCAAAGACTATCATAGAAGAGCATTGTGGTGGAACACTTAGTGTGAGTAATAGTGGCGTAGGGGCAGTGTTTAGGGTGGAGATAAGTAGCTTGGAGAGATAATGAAAACAGCACTGATCACAGGCTCAAGCAGCGGGATAGGAAAAGCTATATACGATATTTTAAGCCAAAATGGTTACAAAGTTTTTGGCATAAGCAGAAAAGACAGCGATATAGTATGCGATTTGAAAGAGATAAAAACTCTAAGCGTAAAGATAAAAGAACTACTGAAAAATACAGATATAAATCTTCTCGTAAACTGTGCCGGAGTAGGCGTGTTTGAACCCCATGAAGAACTATCTTTACAAAGGATAGAAGAGCTCATAGATATAAATCTAAAAGCTCCAATTATACTGACAAACCTATGTCTTAGAAGCCTAAAAAAGACAAAAGGCCACATCATAAATATCTCATCTATCGAAGCGACAAAGCACTCTAAATTTTCAGCTCTCTATACTGCTACAAAAAGCGGGCTTCGAGATTTTTCCCTCTGTCTTTTTGAAGAGTTGAGAAAATCAGGCGTAAGAGTTACAAGTATAAATCCTGACATCACAAAAACAGCTTTTTTTGATAACCTCAACTTCAAACCATGTGATGACAAACAGAGCTACATAGACCCTAAAGATTTGGCAAAAGAGATTTTAAACATAATCAATTCACCATTTGTGACTTCAGATATAACACTAAGAGCACAAAGATTTGCCATAAAAAAGGGATAATTTGAAAACAAAAATTATTTTTTTCATACTTTTTATAAGCATATCTTTATTTTCAAAAGTAGATTTAAATGAGATCATCAAACAAGCAGAACCCAACTCTAAAATAGAACTTCCCGAGGGAGTATTTAGAGGCCCAATCACCATAGACAAACCGTTAATTCTAGAAGGATATAAACAAAAAAGCATCATAAAAGGTGATGGCAACGGCACTGTTTTAACCATACTTGCTTCACATGTAGAGATAAAAGATATAACGATTCAAAACAGCGGAAAACAAAGGTACAATTTAGATAGTGGTATAAAAGTGGAAAATGCAAAAGATATAACTATAAAAAATTGCAAAATCAAACAGACTCTTTTTGGTATCATTTTTCATAATACAAACAACTCAAAAATTATAAACAACACCATAATATCATACAAAGAAAAAGTAGTGGACAATAGGGGTGACGGCATAAGACTCTGGGGCTCAAATAACAACCTCATAGCAAATAATCACCTGATAAAAAGCAGGGATCTTTCACTTAGCAGATCAAATAACAATACAGTAAAAAACAATATCATAGAAGAGAGCAGATACGGCATAATGGCTGATATGAGCCATGATGTAAATATAACTTCAAATAAAATCACTTTGAATTATGCGGGTATTATGGTGGGAAACGGCAAAAATATCAATGTAAAAGATAATATTATAGCCAAAACTCACCTCTCTACGGGTGTAGGTATTATGCTTAAAAATGGCAAAAATATACATGTATCCCATAACCTAATCACAGCAAATTCACAAGCTTTTTATATAGACTCTTCTCCAGCTGAAATAGGAATACAAAGACATATAGACCATAATGAAATCATAAGAAACAATAGTGCTTTTCATTTTCATTCAGTCATTAAAAATAATATCATCAAGAACAATAATATAGTCAAAAATCTTGAAGATGTATTGATAGACTCAAAAGGCTATCAGAAATATAAAAACAAGATAGAAGAAAATTATTGGGATAGATATATAGGTTTTGACAAAGATGGTGACGGTATAAGTGATATGCCTTATCAAGTTTTAATTTACGCCGATAAACTATGGCAATTTGATCATCATTTAAAGTTTTTTTATGCAACACCTTTACTTAGTATCGTAGATTTCATAGAGCGATTAGCGCCTTTTAGCGAACCAGTACTTTTGTTAGAAGACACAAAACCTCGAAGAGAAAAAAATCCAGATACTCTTAAATTGACTAACTAAGTGACCTTGCACATATAGTGAGCAAAGCTCGTTATAGTAGCAGGGACTAATATCAACTTTGGGAGCGTAAATAATTCTGTGCCAATTAGATAAAATACTAAACACAGAAGGATTTACAAATGAAAATAGAAATAGATGTAGAAGATTTTGCTGCACAACTTTAAAAAATATAAAAGATAGATAGGTAGTTTTTCTCCTTGCACAATCTAGCTACACTCTGTATAGTTAACGATAAGCTAACGAAGGTATGTCATAATTTCATCAAATATTTGGGGATTATAATCCCATGCAAGGAGAAAGAGATGAAAAAAATTATATTTGCAATGTTATTAGTTAGTGGTGCTCTTGTAGCAGGGATGAATCAAAATAATCATTCATTTGGGGAGTTTGATGCAGATGGTAATGGAAGAGTGAGTAAAAGTGAGTTTGAAAATGCACAGCAAAAAAATATGATTGCAAATGCAAATGCAGGAAAACAGATGAGAAATGCAGGAAATGCTCCAACATTTAATATGGTAGATACAAACAAAGATGGCTATATAGATATGCAAGAGTTTCAAGTTCAATTGCAAAAAAATAGACAACGACATAATGGGCAGAAAAAAGGTATGAAGAAAAAAGGAAACAGATGAAAAGAGTTATTAGATATACTATTTATGTGCTGATAATTGCCATAGTTGGTTTTGGATTTTATAAAAAGGTTTATATTCCCAAACATACATTTGCAACTGTACGAGCAACCAAAGGAAGTATAAACATAAAAGTCAATGGAGTTGGAAATGTAGGTGCAAGAGATATCTATAAGATTGGGTCTTTATATGGTGGAAAGATTCTAGACTTTGATGCGCAAGAGGGTGAGTACATAAAAAAAGATACTTTAATTGCAAATATAGATAGTGTGGACTTAACAGATAGGATTGATGAACAAAGAGCTTTGAAGTCAAAACTTTTGAATGATATAAACTCTTTAAAGGTTGATAGACAAAGTGCAAAAGTAAATTTTGATTATCAAGATGAATTGTTCAAGAAAAATAAAAAACTCTACAAGCTTCACTCTATTTCAAGTTTGAATTATCAAAAATATCTAACAGAAAAAGAGACTGCAAAGTTGAGAATACAAAGTATTGATGCACATATAGCTTCTTTGAAAGATCAGGTATCACAAGTGATAGCGGGCATAAGTGGATTAGAGAAAAAGTTAGCCCATTATGTTATAAAATCACCTGTTGATGGGTATATTACAAAGAAACTTGCTGTAAATTATCAGATTATAATGCCAAACCAAACACTTCTAGAGTTGGTAAATCCTAAAGATGTTTGGATCCAGACATATATAGATACAAGAATGAGCGGCAAAGTTAAAATTGGAGATAGCGCATCTATAAAACTTCGCTCATCAGATAAAATATATAGAGGAAAAGTGGTTAATATCAATCCGGTAAATAATCCTATAACTTATGAAAGAGAGATAGATATAGCGTTTGATAATCTTCCTATACCTTTTTATATGGAGGAGCAAGCTATAGTTAAAATAGAGATAAAAACTCTAAAAGATGTTGTAAAGGTACCAACAAAAGCCTTAGCAATATACAAAGAACAAAACGGTGTTTGGACTTTAAAGGGTGATAAAGTAAGCTTTAAACCACTAAAAATTATAGCTTACGAAAACAAAACAGCCGCGGTTAAAGGACTAAACATAGACGAAAAGTTGGTTATACCTGACCCTAAGAAAAAATCTCTCAGCGATGGTATGAAAATTTATCATGATTAATTTAGCATATAAAGATATATCTCACTCTCTTAGTAAGTTTATGATAACTGCTATAAGTGTGGGTGTGCTTTTAGGAATTGTTATTATTATGATTGGGGTATATCGCGGAATGGTATTTGATGCTAAAGTTTTAGTTAGTGATATAAAAGCAGATATTTGGGTAGTGCAACAAGATACACTAGGTCCTTTTGCCCAAACTTCAAAAGTTCATGAAGATTTGAAAAATCAAATATCTTACCAAAATGGTATTAAATCAGCAGAGGCTATCACCTTTCAAACTTTTCAGATGCAAAACAAGTATGGTGACTTCAAGGTTATGTTGGTTGGTTTTGATCCATTTGGAAATATAGATGTTATAAACAGAGCCAAACTTGTAGAAGGAAGAGGCATAAGAAAACAGCACTATGAGATAGTGGTATCCCAAAAAACAAACTATAAACTAGGCGAATACATAAAGATGGGAAGAGATAGATTTAAAGTTGTAGGTATTACTAAGGATACAGTCTCAAATGGTGGTGACTACCTTATCTTTACTAGCCTAAAAGATGCTGAAGTTTTACAGTTTACATACACAAATGAGAGAATAAAAAGTGATGATGCTAGAGGTATAAAGGGTGGAAATCCTCATCTTGTAAATGCGATAATAGCTAAAATAAAAGATGGTTACAATCCAGAACAAGTCGCTAGAAATATAGAGATAACAACACACAAAAAAGTTTTTACCAAAAATGAACAGACTAATCTTCTTTTAGAAAAGGTGATAAAAAAATCATCAAAGCAGATAGGTATGTTTACCGTTATATTGATTATAGTCTCTATTGTGATTATTGCTCTTATCATATATACTATGACGCTAGAGAAGATAAAAGAGATAAGTATACTTAAACTCATAGGTATATCAAATTTTACAATCTCAAAGATGATTATTCAAGAGACTATTGTGCTTGGAGTTTTAGCATTTATATCAGGAAATCTCTTTGCTAGGATGATCGCAGGAGGATTTCCAAAAAGGATAGTCTTAGAAACAAGTGATGCTTTTAGTCTTTTTGTAGTGATATTGATTTCATCTGTATTTGCATCTCTTTTTGGCATATATAAAGTAATTAAGACAGACCCGTCACAAGCGATAGGGGGATGATATGAATGAAAATCAATCTATAAAAATCGAAAATTTAGTAAAAAAATTTGGTAAAGGCGAGAGTGAAGTCACTGTCATAGACGGTGCAAATTTTACCCTAAACAAAGGAGAATTTGTAGCATTGGTAGCTCCTAGTGGTGCTGGAAAAACAACACTTCTTATGATGCTTGGATGTGTACTAGAGCCAACAAGCGGAAAGATAGAGATAGGAGACGAAGTAGTCTATGATAACAAATGGAAAGTCAAAGATGATAGAGAACTAAGGAGAAAAAAGATAGGCTTTATCTTTCAAGCTCACTATCTGATACCATTTTTAAATATAGAAGAAAATATATCTTTGCTACCATATCAAAACGGTGAGTCCAAAAAAGTCGTAAAACCAAGAGTAAAAGAGCTTTTGGACTATCTTGATATGAGCGATAAACTTCACAATATGCCAAGCGAGTTAAGTGGTGGACAAAACCAAAGAATCGCGATAGCTAGAGCTTTGGCAAATGAGCCAGACATCATACTAGCAGATGAGCCAACCGCTGCACTCGATAGACACAGAGCTATAAGCGTTGTCAAGATGCTCAAAAAGATAACAAGAGAGCAAAATGTAACTATCATTATGGTTACTCACGATGACAGATTATTGCCATATTGTGATAAAGTTTTGACTATCAAAGATAAAAAAATTCAAATAGAGGAAAAGAACAATGAAAACATTATATAAAATAGTATTGTTAGCAATTTTACCTTTTAGTTTAAATGCAACCAGCCTAAAAGAGGCGATGCAAAGCACACTAAAAAACAATTCCAATATAAAAGCTATGGATTATGATATAGCTTCAAAAAAAGAGACGCTAAAGAGCGTATCAAACACACAAAATCCAACCATAAATCTAGGTGCAAGTTATAATAAACTTGATCTAGATACTCGCTCCTCTCAAGTTGGGGCAACCTCTATGGGATACTTAAAATTTGGTATAGATTTATATGACGGTGGTAAAAATGACTCTATTAAAAGACAAAAAAGTTTTGAGGTAGAGTCTTCAAAATTAAGCAAAAAGGCATCTGAAAAAGAGATACTTTTGCAAGTGGTACAGATGTTTTACAGTATAAAAACAGTAGATGCAAATATAAAAGCCTATGAAGATAAATCAAAAACATTAAATGCTGAGTATAAAAGAGAAAAACAGAAGTATGACCTTAAAATGATAACTGTAGATGAGGTTCTAAAACTTCAATCAGAGTATGAATCAAACCAGTATATCATAGAGGATTTGAAGTATCAAAGAGATGATTTATATCAAAACCTCTCTCTTTTAGCAGGTAAAAAAATCACTCATATAGATAACTCGAAACTGCCAAATATACCAAATTTAAAATACAAACAAAGTGATACAATAAAGGCATTACAAAGTAATTTGAGGGCAATAAACGAAAATATAAGACAAATTTCTGCTATAAAAAAACCAAAAATTAAATTAGAAGATACAGTGAGCATATACCATTATAATGACTACAACGAAGGGCTCTTAAAAGATTTACCTGATTCTCAAAATCAACTAATGCTAAGCTTTAATCTAAATCTGTATGATACTTCAACTTCAAGTAAAAAACAATCAGCCATGTTGGCAAAATTGGTTAAGCAAGAGCAGTTAAACTATGCTAAATCAAAAGATAGAGTTTTATTTGATTTAGCCAAGAAAAAACTATCAACCCAAAAGGCTAAAATCAACTCAGCCAAAAGTGCCTTAAAGATGGCAAATAGTGTTTATG
>JALUMZ010000241.1 GCA_027055635.1 Campylobacteraceae bacterium | reverse complement strand
TTATTGAGCAACATTATGAAAAAAAATGAAATCTACACAAACATAACAGCGGGAAAATATAAAGGCAAAAAGCTCAAGCTCCCCCCTCTTGAAAGTACGAGAAGTACAAAATCAATCCTAAAAGAGTCATATTTTAATACAGTACAATTTGATATCATAGATGAAGCTTTTGTAGAAGTTTTTGGTGGAAGTGGATCTGTGGGGTTAGAGGCATTGAGCAGAGGCGCATCCCATGCATATTTTATAGAAAAAGATAGTAAAGCATTTGTTGTTTTAAAGAAAAATTGTGATTTTATAGATCCTTTGAATACAACTTGCAAAAGAGCAGATAGTTTTGAATACTTTCCAGAGTTTTTAAAAAGCTCTACATGTAGAGCTTTTTTCTACTTTGATCCACCATTTTGCATAAGAGATGGTATGGATGAGATATATGAAAAAGTATATCATCTCGTAGAACAAATTCCCAAAAACAGAGCAAATCTCATCACGATAGAGCATATGAGCTCTCATAAACTCCCTGAAAATATAGGCATATACTCTCTTATAAAAACTAAAAAGTTTGGGAAGAGTTCGTTATCTCACTACAAATAATTAATTTTTTGTAACCATTTTGTTATCAAGTTTTTATACAATTACTCTCGTAATTAAAATAAAGGAGAATTTAGATGAAGAAAATAATTTCAGCAACAGTTGTTGGTGGTTTGTGTGCAGCAACTTTGATGGCGGGAGGCCTTGTGAAAGGCGATGGTTCAAGTTTTGTATTGCCAATAAATCAGGCATGGGCGAAAGCTTACTATAAAGCTACAGGAAAACAAGTTCAATATAATGGTGGTGGAAGTGGAAAAGGTATCAAAGACGCAACTGCTAGATTGGTTGATTTTGGTGGAACTGATGCACCGTTGACTCCAAAAGCACAAGCAAAACATAAAATGCTACAATTTCCTGCAGTTGTAGGTGCCACAGTTATGGCATACAACATCCCGGGAGTTCCAAGTCTCGCTCTTAAACTAACTGATAAGGCTATCGTTGCTATAGCAGAGGGTAAAGTAAAATATTGGGATGATGCAATGCTTAAGGCAGTTAATCCAAATGTTAAACTTCCCCATAAAAAGATAGTTTTTGCAAGAAGAAGCGATGCATCCGGTACAACTTGGAATTTTACATATTTTTTATCTAGTGTCAGCAGAGATTGGAGAAAAAATTACGGTGTAAAGAAGACAATCAACTGGACTAGTAACAATGTTGGGGGTAAAGGAAACCCAGGTGTGAGTTCAATCATCAAACAAACTCCTTACTCTATAGGTTATATCGAGTACGCTTATGCAATAGAGTCAAATGCAAAAGTTGCTGTTGTAGAAAACAGAGAAGGTTACTTTGTAAAACCAAGCATGAAAACATTCCAAGCTGCAGCAGCCGGAGCTGATTTTGATCCTAAAAAAGGTTTTTATACGGTTATTGGCTATCCAAAAGGCAAAGACTCTTATCCATTAGTAGCTTGTCCATTTATCATTATGCCAAAAGAGAAAACCCAAGCAAATAAACAAATAGCAGCATTTTATAGCTGGGCTTATGACCATGGTCAAGATATAGCTAAAAAACTTTACTATGTTCCACTTCCAAAAAGTGTAACTAACAAGATAAAAAATTACTGGAAAGCTAACGGAGCTCTTTAGTGTTGAACAGAGAATTTATCTTTAAAAAGGTCGCATTTTCGAGTGCGACCCTTATACTTATTGTATTGACATCCATATTTATCATGCTTTTTATATCTGC
>JALUMZ010000240.1 GCA_027055635.1 Campylobacteraceae bacterium | reverse complement strand
CTCATAGATAGATATCTTTGCTCCCCCGTCTTTAATCTCTATTTTTGCATATTCAAAGATTATCTCTAGCTCAAAGAGTGAGTAGCCTAGGTTTTCTATACATGTAAGAGTTCCCTCGGTTTCATTACATTTTACAAAAAAGTTGTTATATTGTGAAGTTAGTGTATCTATTGAGCCTAGGAGATGAGATAAAACACCAAGCATATGGATACCATTGTGGAGTAGATTTTTAGTAAAATTGCCATGAAAACTTAGAGCTTTCCCCCATTTTTTACTTTTTATTTGAGAAGCTAGATTTATAAAGCTTGGATCATATCTGCGTATTAGATTGATGAGTATTTTTTTGTTACTTTTTTCTAAACCCTCTTTGAGTATTTCTAGCTCTTTTGGAGTCTCGATTAGTGGCTTTTCGCATAATATATGGCTAACAGAGTCTGTATGCAAAGCTTCTAGTATATTGCTAGCATGGTACTTTGTGGGAGTTGCTATCGACAATATATTTATATCCTCTTTTTTTAGGAGTTCTTTACTGTTTTTGTAGATATTGATTTTACCCCAGCGTTTTGTAAATTCTTTTTGATTATCTATATTTGGTTCACAAATAGCTACCAAAGTGCAAGTACTGTTTTTTTTATAGGCGTGAGCATGACTCGCAATATTTTGGCTATTTGGATTATCTATAAGTCCACCAATACTCCCAGCACCTATAATCGCAACATTCATAACTATCCTAAAGTATTTTTTACAAATAAAGCAAAATCTATACCTGAAACAGAGTTTTTATTTTGGTTTATCTCGATAGAATTAAAATCAAAATTTTCAAGATTTCTAGTTTGGTTGGATTTTGGTAGAGGAACGCAAAAATTCCGATTTGATGAAGGCATAAAAGCGATTACTTTTTTGCCCAATAAAAAGGCTAAATACAAGGCTGATGAATCAACCCCTATAACTACTTTTGCCTGCGCTATATCTTCTAAAAGCGTACTTGAAGATAGTTTGATATTTTTATTTACACTCCTATATACAGTAGCATCATCAGCAGGGTGAAGTCGTACTAAAATATCTTTACATGTAAGCTTTTTCTTCTGCTTTAAAATAGTTTTAAACATACTGCTTTCATCAAATCCCCAATACATTGGATTGCCATAAGTTTTTTTAGCTACTTTAGCAGTTGGTTCGCTTAAAAAAAGAAGGGTATCGTTTTCTTTTATATCTATTTTTTTATATCTATCCAATAGGTTTATCAAGGAGTAGTTTTTTATAGTTATTACATTCTTTAGTCCCAAAGAGATTGCCAAATTTTTGCTCACTTTATCATGTGTAGCTATAAAATCTGGGAAGTTTTTTTGCCAAGCAACATCAGGATACCCAAAGCGTTCTCTAAAATTTGTCCAATTATCTAAAAATACAACTGACGGCAAGTTGTTTTTTCTTGCATAATCTAAAAAATGATATTCAAAATGGTTTTGCCAGCCAGTACCATATAAAACCATATCAGGGTTAAAAAGGTCTAATTTGTGAAATATAGATTCTTTTATAGGGTTTATAATCACACTACAAGAAGTAAGTTTTTTTCTTATTATAAGTGCATAACAAGAAGAATAAAAAAACATGCACTCACTAGAACCATAATTCTGACAAATCACTGGTGACCGTTGATTCTGGGACGCAGACAGCAGTCTCTGCTCCCTGGAGATAACATGTTTCGAACTCTCTCGTTGCTGGCTTTTGGCTTGGCTGTCGTTTTGGGATGTTTAAGATATGCCGACAATGTTCGTGTG
>JALUMZ010000239.1 GCA_027055635.1 Campylobacteraceae bacterium | reverse complement strand
TTTACAAACTGTGCCATCATCTGTTGTGATACGCTAGAAGCTTCTCCATCTCTAAAGTTTATTAATCTCTGGCGTAAATATTTACTTTTTTTATTTGCCAACCTTGGATAAGTAGTGCTTCCTTCTGCCGCAGGTCCATGACAACTTGAACATGCTTTAGAAAAAAACAACATCTCTCCGCGATTATAAGCAGCTTCATCTGCTAATAATATGCCTGTAAAAAGCATTATGCTTAAAATCAATCTCATCTTTATCTCCTCTTTGGTATAATAATAACAAAAAGTAGCCTTGTATTGAATAATTTTGAGTTTTTATATCCTTATATTTTTATTTTTTTAACACTTATACTCTGTATATATAAGTGCCCTACAATTATAAAGCAGATATTTTTTCCACATCTTCATCTTTTTGGAAAAAAGAGCTATGCTATTCATAAAGAAAAACTTCTTTATTCTCTTATTTTTGCCCTCCTCATTACTGCACTTGCTGCACCGATTAGCTATGATCAAAAAGAATCATCTAAACGTAAAGGTCGTGATCTTGTTTTTGTACTTGATACAAGTGGTTCTATGGCAGAGAGTGGATTTGACAAAGAAGCTCCCCAAAAACAGAAATTTACAGCCCTCAAAGAGTTGCTCAAATCTTTTGTAAGTCACCGTTATGATGATAATGTAGGTGTCAGTATTTTCGGTACTTTTGCCTATGGTGCTATTCCTCTTAGCTATGACATGAAGAGTGTTACCTTCCTACTTGATTTTTTTGATGTGGGTATTGCTGGTGATAGTACAGCTATTGGAGAAGGCTTAGAGAGTGCTCTCAAAATTTTAAAACAGGGAGAAGCCAAAGAGAAGGTTATCATTCTCATCACTGATGGCTATCAAAATAGTGGTGCAACCTCAGTCAAAGTAGCAGTACAAGATGCAAAAAAAATAGGTGTAAAGATTTACCCAATTGGTCTAGGGAAAGCTGGTGATTTTGATGCAAATTTGCTTACACTTATTGCCAAAGAGACTCATGCTAAAATGTTTCAAGCAAAATCAAGTCAAGATCTTGTAGCTGTTTATACGCAACTTAATACTCTTGAGCCAAGTGCTATTCGCTCAAGACACTACTTAAATAAACAGGAACGTTACCCTTTTCCTTTAGCCTTAGCCGCATTACTTTTAACTTATCTTTTACTGCGACAAAAAGAGGAGAGACTATGACACTCTTGTATCCCTATGTACTCTTTTTTCTGCTCCCTCTCTATCTACTCTACAAACAGAGTAATACTTATGAGGACAAATATAAACAGAGACAAAACAGACTTCTCTACCTCACTCTTTTTTTTATACTCATAGCACTCTCTCGCCCTGCTATGCAAAACTCACTACAAGAGCAAAAAATCGATGCAAAAGATTACATTATTGCACTTGATGCATCTTTTTCCATGCAAGCAACTGACCTCTCACCCACTCGTTATGAGGTAGCAAAAGAAAATATAAAAAAAATAATAACCACACTTAAAAAAGACAGATTTAGTATTTTTGCATTTACCACAAATACTATGCTCATTTCTCCGCCCACAACAGATACCACTATCTCTATGCAAGCATTAGAAGCTTTAGCACCTCAGTATATTCTTACTAAGGGAACTTCTCTTTTAGGACTATTTCAGACACTTTCTAAAAGCTCCTACCGAAGTAAAGATGTTCTTATTTTTACTGATGGAGGTGAAGATAAAGATTTAGCTGCTCTTGTTTCACTCTGTAAACAAAATACTATAATTCCTTATATAATAGCTAC
>JALUMZ010000238.1 GCA_027055635.1 Campylobacteraceae bacterium | reverse complement strand
CTGGCAAAATACCATAGATACTGTCTCAGGAAACAGTGCAACTGTAGAAATTTATATAGATAAAGAGGGAACTTTTAGTTATAAAATAGTAAAACTTTCATATAATGATGAATTCAATTCTAAATTGGTTGATTTTTTAGAAGATATGAGAGATAAAGAGTTTCCTCCTTTTAACGAAGGTGAGATATTTAAGTTACAAGTTGAATTTAAGGATATAAGAAATGATTAAAATAGTAGTATCATTATTAATTTTAGTTTATTCCCTTTTTGCATATGATGCAACTGTGGAGATTGTAAAAAAGTTGGATACTTTACCAAAAATTGCTGTACAAGATGCCAGTGATGCTAGTGAAGATATGTACTTAAGAAAGAAATTTTTTAAGATATTAGTAGGAGACTTAAGAGTAAGTGCACATTTTAGACCTTTGGGTGATTATCTTCAAAGCACTTATGATGGTGATATTAGCGAAAACTTTCTAAGCAAAAGAAGTGTTGATCTGATTTTGAGATTTAGATTGGTTTCGCAAGAAAATTCACTGATTGCCAATGTCAAACTGATTAATGCCAGTAGTGGACAAGTCAGAAATGAGACAAACTACAAGATGGATAATCCAAAAAGATTCCCATTTTTAGCGCATGAAATAGTAGTAAATACAAATGATTTGATAGGCGCACCTTCTATAAAGTGGATGGAACAATTTATTCTATTTTCAAAATATACAGGAAAGAGAGAATCGGAAATAATAGTCTCTGACTATACCCTTACATTTCAAAAAACAATCGTCAAGGGTGGATTAAACATATTTCCAAAATGGGCTGATAATATACAAAATTCATTTTATTATACCTCATATAATGGATATCTTCCGACACTATACAAAGTCAATCTAACAAGCGGACAAAGAGTAAAAATTTTATCTGCCAAAGGTATGCTAGTCTGTTCTGATGTCTCAAAAGATGGCACAAAACTTCTTTTGACTATGGCACCAAATGACCAAGCAGATATATATTTATATGATTTGAGATTTAAACAACTTCAAAGAGTTACTAGATATTCAGGAATTGATGTAAATGGAAATTTTATAGATAATGATAAAAAAATTATATTTATTTCAGATAGATTAGGATATCCAAATATCTTTTCAAAAGCTATAGGTGCTAAAAGTGTAGAACAGATGGTTTATCATGGTAAAAATAATAATTCAGTATCGGCACTTGATAACTATATAGTTTACTCTAGTAGAGAGAAGAAGAGTGAATTTGGAGGAAATATTTTTAACCTATATCTGATTTCAACAAAAACAGACTATATCAGGCAATTGACTGCAAACGGTAAAAATCTTTATCCAAGATTTGCAAGAGATAAAGATACTATTTTATTCATAAAGCACTTTAAAAATCAAAGTTCACTAGGTGTTGTAAGACTAAATGCCAACAAAAGTTTCTTATTTCCGCTCAAAGTCGGAAAAATTCAGTCGATTGATTGGTAATTTTAGAAAAATATGATAAAATAGCGCAAGTTATAAAAAAAATAAAAGAGGTGGTATAATGAAGAGATTAGTTTTAGCGAGTATGAGTGTGGCAGTTCTGCTATTTACAGGATGTAGCCAGAAAAATCCTGATGTAGATATGACAACAAAAAATCAAAAAATGCAAAATACAAACAGTAGTAACAGTATGGGAAACACAAACAGTATGAATTCAAATAGCATGAATTCAAACAGTGGTATGGCTAAAAATTCAAATAGTCTTAAGTACCTAATTGCAAATCTAGAATCACAACTTAGACCTGTTAATTTTGATTTTGACAAATATAATATTAGGGAAGATATGAAGCCCGTTGTGGCTAATAGTGCCACTATACTAGATGGAGATAAAGCTCAAAAATTTTCAGTAAAATTAGAGGGAAACTGTGATGAATGGGGAACCGACGAGTACAACTATGCTTTAGGACTCAAAAGAGCAAAAAGCGTAAAAGATGCTCTAAACGCACAAGGTGTTGGACTCGATAGAATGATGATCGTAAGCTATGGAGAAAGCAACCCTGTATGTACAGCTCAAACTAAAGATTGTTGGGCAGAAAACAGAAGGGTAGAATTTAAATTACTACCATAAAAAATATAAACGCCATGCAATATCATTGCATGGCCCACGGTAATTCAACTTTAATATTGAAGAAAGGATTTTGATTTTTAGGTTGCTAAATTATGTGCCAAAGGCAAAAATGCAACTGTTTGAGCAAAGCGAGTTTTGCATTTTTAATAATTTTGCAACCGATCCGCAGGAAAAAATCAAACTCTCCTTGATGAAATATTAAAGTTGAATTACCGTGTTGCATGGTCACTTCAAAACTTCTTTTTTACCAAAAGGGATAGATTATGAATAAAATATTAGCTTTTTGTCTAGTTCTGCCGATGATGGTTTTTTCCGCTGAGCCTTCAGTATATGGAGCCGGTAACTTAGATAGCGAGAACCCTTATGGTTTAAGTTCTAGTGAAAAAAAGATAGTACAAAATAGTCAAAAACTAAAATCACTAGAAAAAAACATAAAGATGCTAGAGCTTAAGTATAGCAATCTACAAGAGAAACTTGATGGGACAAGATCTGTAACAGAGTCCATTAGTGATAAAATTGGAAAAATAGATAGTAAAATACATGAAGTAACCACAAAAGATAGCAATAAAAGTGATACAATAGAGAGTTTAAAAAATGAAATTGAGTCACTTAAACAACAGTTTTCTGATAATCTAACTATTCAAAATGAAAATCAAGAGAAAATCAAGAGTGTTTTATCTGAACTTAGCTCACTTATAGACTCCATCAATAGTAATTATATTTCCAAAGATGAGTTTAAAACTTTTCAAGAGAAAATTAAAAAAAAGAGCGCAAAAAAGTCTCTTCTTGGCAAAAGTGGTGCTCAACTCTTAAAGGAAGCGGGGGAATATTTTCAAAAAAAACAGTATGATAAAGCTAAAAGCAGATATCTAAGGCTAGTTGATATGAGATATAAGCCGGCTAGAAGCAGTTTTAGACTAGGCGAAATAGCATACTACAAAAAATCATACAAGAAGGCAATTGAGTACTATAAAAAAAGTATCTCTTTGTATGAGAATGCCTCATATACACCAACGCTTCTATATCATACCGGTGTATCTTTAAGTAAACTTAAAAAGAATAGCGAAGCAAAAAGATTTTTTAAAGTACTTAAAAATAACTACCCGAAATCAAAAGAGGCAAAATTACTATAATATCCATAAACTCCTCTAAGGAACTATAAAAAGAAATTATGCTAAAATCAACTGTTTTAATAAGCTAAGGAGAATTTATGGCTATAAACGAAAATCAAGTAGTTTCTATCCAATACGAATTAAGAGATGTTGACAGCGGAGAGATATTGGATTCAAATATTGATGCTCAACCTCTTTCATTCATAGTTGGAAAGGGACAGATTATCCCGGGTTTAGAGGATGAAATCAAAAAATTATCCCTAAATGACAAGGAAGAAGTAAGAGTTTCTGCTAAAGATGCATATGGTGAATATGATGAAAAAGCGGTACAAACTTTACCAAAAGAGCAATTTGCAGGATTGGAATTAAAAGAAGGAATGACTCTTTATGGACAAGGCGAGGATGGCGGAACAGTACAGGTAACTGTCAAAAGTTTTGACGATGAAAATGTAAATGTTGATTTTAATCATCCTTTAGCAGGAAAAGATCTACTGTTTGCCCTAAGCGTAACAGAAGTTAGAGATGCTACTGCGCAAGAGTTGATACAAGGTTATGTTGGCGCACCTGAAGGTGGCGGTTGCGGATGTGGAACAGGTGACAGTTGTCACACTACAGAAGATTCACATTGTAGCTGTTAAGTTTTAACAGCAATATAATCGTGCCTAAAACAAAATATATCGCAAAATCCAGGGCTTCGCTAGAAGCCCTGAAATCTGCTCATTTACTAAAAAGCCTAAATGTAAGTGTTCTTATCGCAGGTGATAGAGGTGTAGGCAAAAAGAGTTTAGCTAGATATATAGATAAAGATGCCCTGATTGTAGATGGCTCATCTTGGGATGAACTTATAAAATCCATAAAACCAAATAGTAGATTGATAATCAAAAATTTTGATCGCATTAAAAACTTTGATAATATTAAAAATATATTAGACAAAAACTGCGGTAAGATTATTGCAACAAGCACAACAGAGTTAAGCTCAAAAATAGAAGACAAATTTTTTAGCTTAAAAATCTACATACCTCCACTCAAAGACAGAAGTGAAGATTTAAATGCACTCTGCAATATATTTACACAAGAAGTTAAAGAGATTTTTGGTGATCCATCTTCTGAATTACTTTTAGAAATGTCAGAACTTGATCTGAGTGAAAATTGTCACTCTTTAAGAAAATCAATATATAAAAAATATATAAAAAATATACTAGGAGAAGATGATCTCTTAGAGATGCTAGAGAATATTTTATATAAAAAAATCGGTACCGGAAATGACTATCGAGAATTTTTATATCTTTATGATATGCCGCTTATTAATAGTGGTTTTAAAAAATTTGGCTCCCAACTCTCTATCAGTAAAGCTTTTGGGCTAAATAGAAATACTCTTAGAAAAAAGATAAATGAATACAATCTACAAGAGGAAAAAATATGAATTTTGTTGCTATATACCCTGGACAAGGAAGTCAAAAAACAGGAATGGGAAAGGATTTTTTTGATAATTCAAAAACTGCAAGAGAGATGGTTGAAAAAGCAAGTCAGAGACTTGATATAGATTTTGAAAGTCTTCTTTTTGAAAAAAATGATAAGTTAGAGCTTACTCAATATACCCAACCTGCTATTTTGCTTGTTAGCACTATTGCCTACACTCTTTTTAATCAAAAAGTTATGCAAAAACCAAAGTTTTTTTCAGGGCACTCATTAGGAGAGTTTTCTGCTCTATGCTCAAGTGGAGCTATTGATTATCTTGATGCCATAGAACTAGTTTACAACAGAGGGCTATACATGGCTCAAGCATGTGAGGGCAAAAATGCAGGTATGATGGCTCTGCTAGGTTTAAGTGATGAAAAGACAGAGGATATAATAAAATCAGCTCAAAACAGCAACAAAAAGGTGTGGGCTGCCAACTATAACTGTGATGGACAGATTGTAATTGCCGGTGATAAAAATGATTTAAGAGAGCTAGAGAGTAAATTCAAGGAGGCAGGAGCAAAAAGAGCGATACTTCTAAATATGTCTGTAGCTAGCCACTGCCCACTTTTAAGTAGTGCACGAGAGAGACTAAACGCTTATCTTGAAAAATTTATTAAAAATAGTTTTGACTCACCTATCATATCAAATGTAACAGCTAAGTCTTACTCTACTAAAGGTGAGGCACAAAAACTTTTGAGTGAACAGCTAGTAAATCCTGTTTTATATAAACAATCTATCAAAAATATCGAAAATGAGGCAGATAAATTTATAGAGTTTGGCGGTAGCGTTCTAAGGGGTATCAATAAAAAGATAACAAAAAAAGAGACTATATCCATAGTAGATATGCCCTCTCTTCAAAAGGCTATATCGGAGTTTGCATGAAAATAACACTTATGCAGATATCGCCAAAACTAAAAAAAATAACAGTCGCTGAATTTGAAAAATATCTAAGAGATATAGACATAAACAATGACTTAGTTGCATTTCCCGAATTAGCACTCAATGGTTATATGCTTAAAGATGCGGTATATGAAGATGCCTACAGTGTTGATGAAATAGAAGAGTTTGCTTCTCTTTCAAAAGATTATGACTTGGTATTTGGTGCCGTTTTAAAACAGGAGCATAAGTTTTTTAATAGTGCATTTTACTGCTCAAACGGTAAGCTCTTGAAGATACACAAAAAAACAGCACTTCCAAACTATGGACTCTTTCAAGAAGCTCGTTTTTTCTTTAAGGGTAGCGAATTAGAAGCATTTGAAACAAGATTTGGTAAGACTTTTATCGCTGTTTGTGAAGAGTTATATGATGCCTCTATCATAGCAAAGATAGCAGAACAAAAGCCAGATATCATCATAGTTATATCAAATTCACCTGCTCGTGGTTTTGAAGAGAGTGGACTATTGATACAGCAGCAATGGGAGCATCTACTGTGCACAACTGCTCTTTTGAGTGGTGCAAATACTATATTTGTAAATCGAGTTGGCTTTGAAGATGGCTTAGGTTTTTGGGGAGGTTCTTGTGTGGTCAATCCAAAAGCACAAATTCTCAACAGAGCAAAGCTTTTCAAAAAAGAGAAACTCTTGGTAAATATAGATAAAAAACTCTCAGACACACAAAAGTATCTACTAAGAGAATATTAGAGGTGTCCTAAAGTACAAAGAACTAGAAATCTGTATATAAATATTGAAATCAAAGCTTCAGATATACAAAAGCAGTATCCTTTCTGCATAAACAACGAGAAGTTTTGCGGAACTTATTTTTATAAAAAGATGACAGATAAATGAGACAGCACAGAGCGATAGCTCGTGCTTGGGCACATAAAAATAGTAATTTCTTGGCGACAGCCATAGCTTTAGTCGCGAGGAATCTGCCCATAAATTTTTTTCTAAAAGGGCACAAAATCTTAAAATGCCATTTATGGGCAGAGGGGACAATAAAATGAATATAGCAATCATGGGTGCAATGCCCGAAGAGATAGAACCACTTTTGGATTATTATGGTAAGTATGAAACCATAGAGTATGCAAAAAACAATTTTTATCTTGTTGATTACAAAGGGCACAGGTTAGTTATAGCATATAGCAAGATAGGAAAAGTCTATGCTACCATCACAGCACTTACGATGATAAAAAAATTTAAGTGCCAAAAACTACTATTTAGTGGTGTAGCAGGCGCTATTAGCGATGATTTGGGTATCGGTGATTTAACAGTTGCCACAAAACTGTCTCAGCATGATTTGGATATTACGGCATTTGGACACCCTTATGGTTTTGTTCCGGAGGGTTCAGTATATGAAGAGAGTAATGGGGAGCTTATTGGATTCGCAAAAGAGATAGCAGAGCAAAAAGGTATAAAACTTAAAGAGAGTATTATCGCAACAGGAGATCAATTTATATGCGATCAAGATAAAAAAGAGTGGATAGGCAAAACATTCAAAGCAAGTGCAGTTGAGATGGAAGGTGCAGCAGTCGCTCTTACATGTAATGCCGTGGGGATTCCATTTTTTATACTTCGTTCCATCAGTGATGCAGCAGATATGGATGCAAGTTTTGATTTTGATGAGTTTTTAAAATCATCATCAAAAAGAAGTGCAGACTTTATGATCTCTATGGTTGAGAAGATAATTGATAACGCTAAGTAAAAAACTACTAAGAGTAGTGGGCAAAACAAATGCGAGATACAATCTTATAAAAGAAGGGGATAAAATTCTTCTTGGT
>JALUMZ010000237.1 GCA_027055635.1 Campylobacteraceae bacterium | reverse complement strand
TCTCAAATATAGCAGCCGGTCTTATAGCTACCTATCTCATATCTCAAAATATCTTTTTATGGGCAGCAGTTTTTGCATGGATGGGTGGTGCATTTGATATCATGGACGGAAAAGTGGCTAGAAAATACAACCTATCAAGTGAGTTTGGCATACAGTTAGACAGCTTTGCAGACTTTTTGAGCTTTGTTTTGGTACCTGTATTTTTCATCTTTCAAGCCATTTATCTGGCAAATTTGAGCGGTTTTTGGCTGTTTATAGCTGGAGTTGTAAGTATCTGTTATGTGATTTCCGGACTTAGACGATTGATAGAATTCAATATCAATGCGGACGCCGGAGAGGTAGAAAAGTTTTTCACAGGAGTTCCAACCCCACTTGGTGCTATACTTTTATGGATATTTTATCTACTAAATCTAGCAGGTCTCTTTTCTACAATATCAATCATAATTTTGATGATTATAACAGCATGGAGCCTAAACTCAAAAATCAAAATACCTCACCCATAAAATTTAAAACTGGTTTTGCCATCTGTGGACAACTCTTATGCAATAGGGTACTTTTTTCATTAATCCATGAATTAATCCATCTTCTAATATACCCCAATTATATACACCCTTATCAATATAAGTGTTACTTGCATGACAACCTGCCATTATATTTCCATATCTATAAGCAAATTGAAAATATTTGATAGCTTTGTCTCTATCTATTTGAACACCGTTACCGCTTGAGTACATTTTACCCAATATGTAACTTGCATTATAAACTTTATCCTTTGCTAAAGCTATTTCCAAAAAAATTTTAGCTTTATTATAATCGCCTTTTTTATACGCTCTTATTCCTTCACTAAAATTATTCGCTTGAACTAAAATCGAACAAAAAACAAAAAACAATATTACATATTTCATTTTCAAGCCTCCAAAAAAATATGCGCTGATTTTAGCACACAAAACATAATAGATACCTGATTAAAAACAACACCAATTAATAGTATAAGAACGGAAATACATATATTATTGCAATAAATCAAAACTTATACTAAACTACACAAAAGCCAATCCAACCCCCATCAATATAAACAATGAACCGGAGATCTTATAGAAGAGTTTTAGTTTTTGTTCATTAAAGAACCATGCTTTTGCTCTTTTGGAGATGTAGCCATAGAACATAAGTGAACAAAATGAGATAAACATAAAAGTTCCGGTCATTACAAAAAACTGCAAAGTTATACTTCTTTTTTCATCCATAAAAAGTGGAAATATGGCACTAAAAAACAGTATGGGTTTTGGGTTTGTGATGGCCACCAAAAAGCCTCTTTTGAAAACTTTTTTGATACTGTAATTTCTATATTTTGCCCCTTTTGCAAGATGTAACTTTATGTGTTTATTGCGAATTTGCTTTATTCCTAGATATATCAGATATATAGCCCCTATGATTTTAAGTGCGGTATAAAATAGTGCAGAGGTTTTGAGCAATACTCCCACTCCTAACATTGCCACACTTGAGAGTATAAACAGCCCTAGAATATTGCCGACGGTCGAGAAAAATACAGCTCGCATATCCAGGCTCATGGCAGTATTTATAGCCAAAAGTATAGCAGCTCCCGGACTGGTGATGGTAAAAAATGCGATTACTGAATAGTTTAAATAGTTTTGTAAATCCATAAGCAAATTATAGGCTAATTCTGGTTTACGATATAGTAAATTATTGCTATTTTAGTGATTTTGAAGGAGTGTGACCAAAAAACTTTTTATATGTTTTTATAAAGTGGGATTGATCATAAAACCCACACTCTTGGGCGATTTGCGATAGTGGAAGGTCATAATACAGCATCCTTCTTGCATTGTTTATCTTGATATTTTGTACATATCTATGCGGAGTTAAGCCAAACTCTTTTTTAAATTCTCTTAAAAAATGGTACTTTGAAAGTCCTACATGCGAGATAATCTCATCAAGTTCTATGCTTTCATTGTTTGCATTTTGATAGATATATAAAACGGCCTTTTGCAATTTTAACTTCTCTACATGTAGAGGCTCTTTATCGGATACTTTAGAGTAATTTTCAAACATATATCTTAATATTTCTTCTGTTGTTTTACTATTTTTATCATAAAGATTTTGTATATCAAGCATAAGTTTTTCATCATTTATAATTGTCTTAAAACCAATATTTATATCTTTAAAATTTTTGGCAACACAGCGAACAAAATAGGCACTCAAGACAAGATTTATATGCTCCCAGCTACTGCTATATATCTCATGAATTTCATAAGGATTTATAACTCGCACATCTCCCTTTTTTGCTTTGTATTTTGATTGATTCTTAGAAAAAACACACTCTCCGCTTGTGATAAGAGAGATAGAGTAGGTGTTGTGAAAGTGTTTTTTGTATGCTCTGTTTTCAAAGCTGTTTTTTATCAAAGATATATCTTGCATAAGTTCGTTTCTTACTAAAGTTTTGGTAGAATATAACAAAAAGGTTATAAATATGAGTTTAAATATCATCGCACCAGACGATCCTGCACTAAAAGTTTTAGAAAACTCTATATCCAAACAACCAGATTTGGATGTTAAACTAACCCTGATACCTTGGTCAAAATACCGTGATGCCATGATGCAAACGCTAAAAGAAGATTTAGCAACAAATCAAGCACTCTTCATTCCCGGTCATATATGGTTACCAGAACTTGCCGAAGCAGGATACCTTGCAGAACTTGAGCCTTTATTATCAACACTTCCTGCTTCAATCCTCAAAGAGTATGATATGGATGATATTATGCCTACCATAACAGATGAGTGTAGATACAACAACAAGACATATCAGTTGCCTTTTTTTACTGATGGGCATATCTTGTTTTATGATCCTAATGTGATTGAATTTGACAACGATACAGAAGTGCCTATTGTCTCTACCAAAGAGATTTATAAACTTGCATCAAAAGCACATAATCCACCTCATATTTATGGTCTTGCCCTTAAAGCTGACGAGAGTGAGATATTTACAGATTTTCTTCCTTACATGTGGGAAGAAGGGGGATATATATTCGATAAAAACAATCTACCCTATATTGACAACGATGCAAATATCACTGCTTTGCAAAGATATTGCGAATTACAAAAATTTTGCCCTACCGATACAAACACATATGGGAATGATAAAATCGCAAATACTCTCAAAAAAGGCAAAGTAGCATTGGTAGCAAACTGGGGCGGACAGAGTGCTCCTATCTTTCTTGATGAAAAAAATCCATGCAAATATAAAACTGCTCTTTTTGAAGCACCTTGGAATGCAACATGGGGAGTTGCTATCCCTAAAAATCAACCAGTCACCATCAAACAGCAAACTCTTTCAAGATTGATGCAACTTTTAAACAAAGAGTCTGATAAGCAAGTAACCCTTATAGCAGGAAGCCCTGTACGAAAGAGCAGCTACTGTATTGATGAACTTGTCAAATATCCTTGGCTTAGTGCACAAAAACAGATGTTAAAAAGAGCAAAAATATTGCCAAAAAATCCAAAACTTGGTCTGTTTTTGGGAAATCTTTACGAAATGGCGCATAAAGCTTTCACAAAAAAGCTATCGCCTAAAGAGGCACTTAAAACAGCACAAAAAGAGGCTATGAAACACTATTAAATAAATGCTATTTGGAGAGTAAATCTTTTAACACTCTACTATATTGACGGCTAAGCCACCAAGAGATGTTTCTTTGTATTTTCTCATCATGTCTTTTCCAGTCTCAAACATTGTTTTTATAACATTGTCTAGTGAGACAAAATGTTTCCCATCACCATTTAATGCCATCCTAGCAGCGTTTATGGCTTTCATGGCTGCCATCGCATTTCTTTCTATGCAAGGCACTTGTACCAATCCATTGACTGGGTCACATGTAAGACCTAGATTGTGTTCCATTGCGATTTCTGCTGCATTTTCTACTTGCTCTATCGTTCCGCCCATTGATTCTGCAAGAGCAGCTGCTGCCATAGAGCATGCCACTCCTACTTCTCCTTGACAACCAACTGCTGCACCACTTATAGAGGCATTTCTTTGATATAAAAGTCCGATGGCACCTGCAGTTAACAAAAAGTTTATAACTTTATGTTCGTGAAAATCTTTCAAGGACGAGCCTAAAAATTTATTCATATATTGCATAACAGCGGGGATGATACCAGCTGCTCCATTTGTTGGGGCAGTTACTATTTTGCTGCCGCATGCATTTTCTTCATTGACCGCTAATGCCCAAAGATTTACCCAGTCCATCACTTCTAGTGGATCTATCATAGCAAAACCATCTTTTGCTTTTAGCTTTTTATAAATCATATTTGCTCTTCTTTTGATTTTGGTTATGGGTAGAGTTCCACTTTTTTGACACCCTTCTTTTATGGAATTTTCCATAGCTCCCCAAATATCTAGTAAAGATTTTTTTATCTCTTCCTCACTTCTCATGCTTTTTTCATTTTCCATCATAAGTTCACTTATCTTAAATGAATTCTTTTTGCACTGTTCTAAGAGTTGTGAGGCTGAGTAAAATTCATAAGGAAGATCATATTTTTCTTTTGTTTGACCGTTATTTACCTCTTTTTCATCTATAATCTCTCCACCACCAATAGAATAATATGTTTTTTTTAGCAATATATTTTGATTTTTATCATATAGATAGAGTGTAATAGCATTTGAGTGAAATTTTAAAACTTTGTCTTTATATAGCACTATATCTTTATCAAAATCAAAATCTATCCTTTTTATTTCCAAAAGATTTATCTTTTTGTGTCTCAAAATATCAAAAAAACGCTCATTTGAAACTTCAATATTGATATCTTTTGGAGTTTCTCCCATCAACCCTAAAACGATCGCTTTATCGCTTCCATGCCCTTTCCCTGTCGCACCAAGTGAACCAAAAAGCTCCACTTTTATTTTATGACAAGCTTGCAATAAGTTTTTTTCTAAAGCAATTTGAACAAATTTTCTAGCAATTTTCATAGGCCCCATAGTATGAGAACTAGAAGGTCCAATACCGATTTTAAATAAATCAAATACAGTTTTCCCCATAACAAAACCACCTTGTGTAGCAGATCAATAATTATAGCATTTTGTTGCCAAACATTATACTGACCTTATGCGCTAAAGGTTTAAAAAAACTTCATCATCATTTACAATCATCTCTACAAAAAATCTTGAGCAATATATAGCTAAAGAAAAAGGCATAAATAATCTCGGTGAAAAAGCATACCTAAAAGAGATTCCCAATTTTTTCATAATCGCACTCTCTATAAGCATAGAGTGATAAATACCTAGAAACATCCCTAAAATAGTCCATTCATAAGGACTCAAACCTAAAGGAGCTGCGAAAGCGATGGCAGCATAGATATTTAGAAAAATCCCCACATACAAAGCCAAAGCCGTTTGGGCAGGCAGATGCAAGATAGTCGTAACCGGCTCAAAAATAAAAGATATATAATCAAGCCGGCCAAAATATATCAGTATATCTGCAAAGATATACAGAGGAATCACAAGCTTAAGTATCAAAATTGAACTTTGAAGAGATGATTGCAGGGTATGTTTTATATCAAATCCCATAAAAAACCTTTTTTATGAAATAGTATCTCTTTTTTGAAAAATTTATTCAAATATTAACCTAATATACTATCTTTTTGAAAAAAATTAAATCATACCATTGTAAAGTAGAAATAATTTTTCAAATTCCTCTTTAGGCAGTGGTTTAGAGCATAAAAATCCTTGGTAAATTTCACATTCTGTACCTTTGAGATATTTGAGTTGTCCTTTTGTCTCCACGCCTTCTGCAACAACACTAAGCCCAAGTTCTTTTGCTATGCTAATTATCATATTTACAAATAGTTTTTCTTGCTTATCATACTCAATATCATCTATGAAACTCTTATCTATCTTAATAGTATCAAATGGAATTTTCTTCAAATAGGATAGAGATGAATAACCTGTACCAAAATCATCTAAAGAGAGTGAAATTCCCAACTCTTTTATTTTATTGATAATTCTTATATTTTCATCAAAATTTGACATAAGCACTGATTCTGTAAGTTCGATATCTAATTTTGACGCATCTATATATTCTATATACTCTTTAATTGTCTCTAAAAGTTTTTTATCTCTAAACTGCACGGCAGAGATATTTATAGATACTTTCACTTTACTTAAAGATGTATTGCTCCAACTCTTTATATCTCTTATTGCCTCTTTTATTATCCACTCTCCTAGTGGAATTATAAAACCACTCTCTTCTGCCAAAGGTATAAATTTTACTGGAGGCACAAGACCTTCTTTTGGATCAATCAGTCTTATCAAAGCTTCACATGAGACAATTTTTGATGTTTTTATATCAACTTTAGGTTGGAAAAAGAGCTTAAAATTTCCATTTTCCAAAGCATTTGCCATCAATTTTTGCATATGTACTTTTTCTTGAATAATCTCATTTAGACTATCAGTAAAGAAATGATAGTTATTTTTTCCCAACTCTTTTGCTTTATACATCGCAATATCTGCATTTTTAAGTAGAGTTGTAGCATCTTCGCCATCTTTTGGATAGATAGTAAGCCCCATACTTGCAGTAATGCTGTCGTATATATTACTATCAAGTTTTAGGGGTTTTGACAAAGCATCCTTGATTCTTTGGACTACTTCAATGATTACCATATCATCCTCAAATTCGGGAAGAACAATAACAAATTCATCTCCACCAATTCTAGATACTACATCGTTTTCTCTCACAGCACCCAATAAGAGTTTTGATATATGTATCAAAACTTTGTCTCCTATATCATGCCCCTTGGTATCATTTATATTTTTAAAATTATCTATATCTAAAAATATTATAGCAAATCTACTTTTTGAACGCTTATTTTTGGATATAAACCAATTTATTTTCTCCATCAGACTTAGTCTATTATACAATCCGCTTAACGAGTCTTTAGTAGATAGTTTATACAGTTCATCTTGTTCTTTTTTAGTCTCTTGAATGTAAAGGCCAAAGAGTACCTTATGCTTTCTAACTCTCTTATAAATAATTTTTTAGGAATTTTTGTACTATAATACGCAAACTGTCTTAGTTCCTCAAGAGGTTTTACTAGCATATTTTTCAGTATAATCCACAATAAAAAGATAAATGTTATAAAAAATATCATAAAATAGATACCATAACGCTCTATCTTCTGCGATAAAAGTGCTTCTAGATATTGCTCATTTATATAAACTTCACTATGATAATAATATGGATTTAAACCGCTATATAGCCTAACATCAAAAGAGTAACATCTTTGATCAAACACATCTATATTATTTATCTTTGTTAAAGAAAGACATATATCTTTATTTAACAAATCTGTTTTCAATCTATCTGTAGAGTATATCAATTTATTATCAGAATTTAAAATATGTATATCTTTTATC
>JALUMZ010000236.1 GCA_027055635.1 Campylobacteraceae bacterium | reverse complement strand
TAAGGGGCGCTCACTTGTTATGCAATGGCTTATGTTTCAAATGGGTGGACTCGGCCCTATGATGGGACAAGCAAATGTCTTTTATCGTTATTTTTCTGAAAAAATACCCGCCGCTATTGAACGCTATCAAAATGAATCTAAACGCTTACTTACCGTATTAAATAATCAACTTGCCAATAATGAATTTTTAGCTGGCGATTATAGTATTGCCGATATTGCCAATTTTTCATGGGCAAAAATTGTATAGATATTGATATCAAAGCTTTTGTTTAACTCTTGTAGATAATTTTTCTCTTTAGAGATAAGATAACTCCAAAATAGTATTTTGTCTTTATCAAATCTATAGTACGCTTTTTTATTCGCATAATCTAGTAATTTCATTGCTCTAGCTTTTTTGTTAAATTCTATGGCATTAAGTGCAAGAAAAAAGAGAGTATTGCTTGATAAATTTGGATTTATTTTTATATGCAATAGCGATCTTTGAAGATTTTTTAGATCTCTTTGTGTGAGGATAATTTTTATGCTTGTATTGAAACCGTATATTTTTGAGAGTTGATTTATTTTATTTGGTTTTATCTCTCTGTCAAAGAATCTTTTTCTATTTCTCGCTCCGGCACGATTGAAGATATATATAAATTTCTTATTATCTTTAAGAGCTGTTTTAAATAGATTTTTAGAATTTAATATCTTAAGTATATCAACTATATTTTTGTAATCGTTTAATCTAGGAATCAAGCTTTTTATAGTTTTCTTATCAAGATTGAGAGCATCATATATACTTAAGCCTATGGCGATACATTCGTCATCCTCTTTGATAAGCTTGGTTGTTTTTAGTCTCAGACATTTTGATACTTTTGTAAAGCCTTTATCTTTCATACTTTTTGCAAGGGCATGAAAAAGTTTGAAATTAACTCTTTTGGTTTGTTCTAAAAGATTTTGTGCTTCTTTGGCACTAACATTTCTCTCGTTTAAAAATCGATATATATAATAATCTTTTGCTATGCTTCGAGGCATCTCACCAAACTTACTAATATTTTTTGGTATATTAGAGTAGAGAGTAGAAGATGCTAAAAAGCATAGTATAAAGACTATACTTTTTAGTTTATACAGCATTTGCTAGTGAAAAAAGAAGTTTCACAGCAAAAAGATCTAAAAATTGTAAACCTAGAATGATTATTATAGGAGCTAAATCTATTCCCCCTATAACCGTAGGTATATATTTTCTTATAAAGGCATATACCGGTTCAGTTAGTCTGTTTAAAACTTGAACTATTGGATTGTATGGGTCAGGTCTTACCCATGTTATTAGAGCTGCTATGATGACAACCCATATGTATATATTTATAACCATATGCAAAATCTGTGCTACGGCTTGGATAAGTGTTGAAAATACTATCATTTTACTACCTCTTTTATATAATTTTTTATGAGTGGATACATATCTGCTAATTCTGGTCCATTTTGTTTGTTTGTTAAAAGAATTTTTAATGGTTCAAGGAGAGACTTTTCTTCGAACCCAGTTTTATTTATTAGATATTTTGTAAAGTCATCAAATTTCTCAAATTCCGGTGCATTTTTTACTATGTCTTTAAGAATTTCAAGATTTTTACTAAACTTGCCATCTAGTTTTTTTGGAGAAAAAATTGCATCTATCATCTGCTTTATTTCAAAAGTAGTGCCTTTTTCTTTAGCATATAACCTTGCTAATTTTCCTATGTTTTTTCCACTATATCCTATCCTTTTTGCCAACTCACTATCATCTAAAAGCTTGATATGTTCTTTATTTATAAATCTAAGTTTGTCAATATCAAATTCTGACTTTTCGA
>JALUMZ010000235.1 GCA_027055635.1 Campylobacteraceae bacterium | reverse complement strand
GATAAAGGTTTTACCTTTTCAAATACAAAAAATGAGGCAGTATTAGTTAGTTTTTTTGCTACTTGGTGTCCGCCATGTAAAGCTGAAATTCCTCACCTTAACAATCTACAAGAAAAATATAAAGGCAAACTAAAGATTATAGGTATTTTAATAGAATCAAACAAAAGTAATGATGAATTAAAAACTTTTATGAACTATAATGCCATAAACTATACTATCACCAATTCATCTGTAAATCAAATCTTTGCAAATGCTATAGGCGGTGTCCAAAGCATACCTTTTATGATACTTTACGATAAAAAAGGGGACTATGTGACACATTACTTAGGTGCCATACCTGAAGAGATGATAGACTCTGATATTCAAATGGCACTGAAAAAATGATAGGTTTTATAAAAAAAGGTCTCGGGAAAACCTTAAATGTTATCAGAGATGTTCTACCTCAAAAAGTTGAAAAAATTGATAAAGAGACACTTGAAGAGATACTAATAGAAGCAGATGTTCCTTATGAATTGGTGGAAGAGATTATATACTATCTACCGCCTCAAGAAAAAGTTGAGGAAAAGGATATAAAGAGAGTTTTAAAGTCTTATTTTATTTACGATATCAACGAAAAAGAAAAGGCTCAAAATCCTTTTGTAGATCTAGTGATAGGGGTAAACGGAGCCGGAAAAACTACCACAATAGCAAAACTTGCAAATAATTATAAAAAAGATGGTAAAAAGGTAATCTTAGGTGCATCTGATACTTTTAGAGCTGCTGCTATAGAGCAATTGACCAAGTGGGCAAATAAGCTAGATATACCTATAGTTTCGACGAAGCAAGGGCATGATCCTTCCGCTGTTGCGTATGATACCATTAGTTCCGCCAAAGCAAAAGATATAGATAATGTCATCATAGATACGGCAGGCAGACTTCACAATCAAACAAATCTCTCAAATGAGCTCAAAAAAATAGTAAGAATTTGCAATAAAGCAAAAGAGGGAGCACCGAATCGAAAAATTCTCATACTTGATGGGACTCAAGGCAGTTCAGCTATAAACCAAGCTAAGGCATTTAATGAAATAGTCGGTGTTGATGCTATCATCATAACAAAACTAGATGGAACTGCCAAAGGTGGTTCCTTGTTTGCAATAGCAAAAGAGCTACAACTTCCTATCATACATGTAGGCGTTGGCGAAGGGGAAAATGACCTTATACCTTTTGACCCTGATGAGTACATAGATACTATACTAGAGAGCATATTTGTAAGAGAAGATGGCAAAAAATAAAACTCTATTTGAGTGTCAAGCTTGTGGGCATCAAAGCAGTAAATGGCTAGGTAAATGTCCAAATTGTGGAGCTTGGGATCAATTTATGGAGTTAAATTCCAAACAGATAGAGGTTCTAAAAGAGCTTGGAACTTCTAAGAAAGATTATATAGGTGCTATACCCATAACTGAGGTTGAGCATGAAAAAGTAAGTAGATTTTCAACCAAAGATAGAGAACTTGATTTAGTATTGGGCGGTGGCATAGTAAATGGTAGTTTAGTGCTAGTTGGAGGAAGTCCCGGAGTTGGAAAATCAACCTTGCTTCTTAAAATAGCTGGAAATTTAGCACAAGATGGCAAAAAAATTCTCTATGTCAGTGCTGAAGAGTCAGCTAGTCAAATAAAACTTCGTTCAGATAGATTGCAGAGCAATAGTCCAAATCTTTTTTTACTCTCTGAGATAAAACTAGATATTATCTTCCAAGAGCTTGAAAAAAATAACTTTGATATGCTTATTATCGACTCTATTCAGACAGTTTTTAGTGACAAACTAACTTCCGCCCCGGGAAGTGTATCTCAAGTCAGAGAGATAACTTTCGACTTGATGAGATATGCCAAAGAGAGTGGCGTTGCTATATTTATAATCGGACATATAACAAAAGAGGGGTCTATAGCAGGTCCTAGAGTTTTAGAACATATGGTCGATACTGTTTTGTATTTTGAGGGTGATTCATCGAGAGAATTGAGACTTTTAAGGGGTTTTAAAAACCGTTTTGGCTCTACTAGTGAAGTCGGTATCTTTGAGATGACAAAAAGAGGGCTAGTAAGTGCTAAAGATATATCTAAAAAGTTTTTTACTAGAGGAAAAGCACAGGCAGGTTCTGCCACTACTGTTGTGATGGAGGGCTCTCGCCCAATCATACTTGAGGTTCAGGCATTGGTCAGTGAGAGTGGTTACCCAAACCCAAAAAGAAGTGCCACCGGATATGAGCTCAATAGGCTCACTATGCTTTTAGCACTCTTGGAGCGAAAACTAGATTTACCTTTCAATCAGTATGATGTCTTTATAAATATAGCAGGCGGTATAAAAATAAGTGAAACTGCAGCTGATTTAGCTATAATAGCAGCTATAATCAGCAGTTTTAGAGATAGACCTATCAGTAAAGATACTATATTTTTAGGAGAAGTAAGTCTCATAGGAGATATAAGAGATGTTTACAGTTTAGACGCAAGACTCAAAGAGGCAAAGAGCCAGCATTTTGCAAAGGCTATAGTTCCTAGCTTGCCTATTGAGGTGATAAGTGGGATAAAATGCTTCAATATAGACGAAGTGCCAAAGCTTATAGAGTGGATGTAAAGCTATATTTATATAATTTTTGGTAAAATTTTTTCTATATTTTACGATATAGATGATAGACTTCTTGGAAAGTCCTATTTAGAAAGTTGCATAGATTTTTGGTCTCTGATACTTTTATGGAATTTGATCATTATAGTGCATAAAATCATATACTAATAAGGAGCCAGATATGGCAGATAAAAAAACAGATGAAGAAGAAGTTATAGAAAAAAAATCCGGCGGAAGCATGGTACTTATCATCGTGATAGTACTTCTCGTGCTGTTGCTTGTTGGCGGTGGTTTAGTAGCTTACTTTTTACTGAGTGGCTCAGATGGAAATGCTGTTGACGCTACTGCACAACCTACTAAAAGCAAAACAGTAAAAAGAACAGGGAAGAGATCAACTGACTATCTTACTGTCGGACCTATGTACCCAATGAATCAATTCATAGTAAATTTACTTAGTGAAAATGGTAGTAGATTTTTAAAAACTACTATAAATTTAGAGCTTGACAAGCCCGAGCTGTCAGCTGAATTAGATAAGAAAAAACCTCTCATTAGAGATATAATTATAAGGGTTTTATCTTCAAAAACATTTGAAGAGGTTAGCACCATGAAAGGAAAAAGCAGATTAAAAGATGAGATTGTTAGTAAAATAAATGATGTTCTAGCTGACGGGCAGATAAAAAATATCTTTTTTACTGATTTTGTTGTTCAATGATAGGTATCGATTTAGTCAAAATAGATAGAATTAGAAAATTTACTGAGCGGTTTGGTAACAAGGCACTTAGTAAATTTTTGACCCCGGAGGAGATAAAACTAGCAAAAGGAGTGGAAACAATAGCTGGTTTCTGGGCAGCAAAAGAGGCTGTTTCAAAAGCTTTAGGTCTAGGAATAAGTAAAAAATGTGGTTTCTTTGATATAAAAATATTAAAAGATAAAAAAAACAAACCCTACTTCAAGCTCTCAAAACATTTAATTAAAAAATTTAAAATAGTAGATACCGACCTATCCATATCACATGATAGTGGTTTTGCTATCGCAATAGCTCACATAAAAAGCAAACAAAAAAAGAAACATTTAAGTTTTTAACTAGCCTTAAATAAAAATTTACCAAAAACAACTACTTGCTTATTTTTTAATCACTTTAGTTCTATTTTATACTCAGTTTTTCAGTTATAATTTTCTCAAATAAAAAAATCAAGGAGATTATAATGAAAAAATGGTTATTACCTTTTTTGCTAGTTTTGCCCTCGCTTAGCTTTGCAGGAGATAAATTGGATACTGGAGATACAGCGTGGATGATGATGTCAGCGGCATTGGTTTTATTGATGACGCCGGCAGGTCTGGCACTTTTTTATGGTGGTATGACTAGAAGTAAAAATGTTTTAAACTCTTATGCTATGGTATTTGGAGCATTTGTAGTTGCTTTTGTAGTTTGGGTTATCGCTGGATACTCTGTCGCATTTGGTGATGGTGGTTCAATGCAGGCTGTTATCGGTGGCTTTGACAATATGTTCTTAAATGGAATAAAATGGAATGATTTAAGCGGAACATATCCTACTTATGTTTTTGTTGTTTTTCAAGGTACTTTTGCTGCTATCACAGTTGCAATTGCAAGTGGTTCTGTTATAGAGAGAATGAAATTTTCAACTTGGATTATATTTGTTGCAATTTGGACCATTGTAGTATATGCACCTATTACGCATATGGTATGGGGCGGAGATGGAGCATTTCTATTTGATGCAGGTGCACTTGATTTTGCAGGTGGTACAGTAGTGCATATGAATGGTGGTCTTGCCGGTTTGGTTTTAGCTATATTGGTTGGAAAAAGAAAAGGCTATCCGAGAGTAGCTATGAAGCCTATGAGCATTATGCTTACAGTACTTGGTGGTGCTTTGCTTTGGTTTGGATGGTTTGGTTTCAACGGAGGAAGTGCCTTTGGTGCAAATGAAATAGCCGGCTTGGCATATCTTACCACTACTCTAGCTCCTGCTGCGGCTGCTATCACTTGGATCGCTATTGAATACTTAGTCTATAAAAAAGCTACACTCTTAGGTGCTGTTTCAGGTGTTGTCGCGGGATTGGTAGCTATAACTCCGGCAGCTGGTTTTGTAGATGTTAGCGGTGCATTGATCGTTGGTATATTTGGTTCGATTATCGCTTTCTTTGGGGTGTCGGTTCTAAAGAAAAAATTAAAATATGATGACTCACTAGATGCTTTTGGCATACATTTCTTAGCGGGTCTTTGGGGAGCTTTAGCTACTGGATTTTTAGCCATAAAAGATAATGATCTTCTATGGGACGGTCCTCTAAAAGCAACCGGAGACAGATTGGGACAAGTAGCAGTGCAATTAGAGTCAATCTTGGTTGTAGGAGCCTTTACACTCATAGGTACAGTTATAGTTTATTATGTATCCTCAGCATTGACAGGTGGCGGAAGAGTAGATGAAGAGACTGAAACTATCGGACTAGATGAGGCTATACACGGAGAAAAAGGTTTTAATTTATAAACATACCATATAAAAACAAAGGAAAAAAGAAGATGAAAAAAATAGAGACAATTATAAAACCATTTAAGCTTGAAGATGTTAAAGATGCTCTAAGTGAGCTTGACATAACAGGTATGACAGTATCTGAAGTAAAAGGCTACGGCAGACAGCAAGGTCACTCTGAATTATATAGAGGAGCCGAATATGTTGTAGATTTTTTGCCAAAGATTAAAATCGAAATTGTGGTAAAAGAAGATGTAGTAGAATCAGTCATCGAAGCTATCTTAAAAAATGCAAAAACAGGCAAAATAGGAGATGGGAAAATCTTCGTATATGCTGTAGAAAAAAGTGTGAGAATAAGAACAGGTGAAACTGACGAAGAAGCTGTATAAAAAATCCGGGTCGGCTATTTGGCCGACTCGGTAAGTCTTCTGTACGAAAGTACCAAATTAAAACATAATTCACTCAACATAAACAGATCCCACAGGGTTACAATTTTTAAAAATTCATCTCCAATCTTAAGAGATAAAAAATCTATATCTATATTTACACCATACTTGCTGTTTGGAGGTGAAATTTCAGGAAGAGATCTGCTGTATCTAAAATTTAATTTTACTTTTTCATCCCTCCTCATTCTTCTTATCCTCTTGAGTGTTCCGGCATAATCCTTCTCGTTTAGTCTGATCTCTGCATGGGTGTTATGAGAGAGTACATTTCTCACAAATGAGAGTATATCATAGAAATTTTCATACTCCTCACCAAATCTCTCTTCTATGTAAAATTTAAAATCGTTTTCAAGCCTGAGAGCTTCAACCATAGCCATACAAATTCCTCTAAAAGCATTAAATTCTACAAAATACTCAAATAGTGATAGCTCATTGCTCTTGTATTCTCTAGCGTTTTTTAGAAGTTCATAGGTAATATCTGCATTGAAATAATAAGCATTTTCATTTTCAAATTTTTTTACAACAAACATACTTCTATCGGTTAAATCTTCTGTTTTTGAAAGCATTCCTAAAAATTCACCCATATTCAGAAAGTAAAAATTCTGCTCAACCAACAAAAGTGTATCTTCGAGTAAAGTCTCCTTGTCTATCATTTCATTATGCTCACCATATTTTCTTGATATATAGCTCCATATCCCTCTTGACTACAAAGAGAAGGGGTGAGCATATTTGATTTTTTCCCACCAGAATACAGAGCAAGACAATCATCTCTTAGCGCATCATCAATCCTGACTTCATAAGTGCATTTACACTCTGAGTTAGCTAGTGTTATACTCTCTCCATCTTTGTATCCAAGTGAAGTTGGAATTCTCAAATAATCATCCGTATAAAATTGTGAGTTTAGCGACCTATTTTGCTTCACGGCCAATAGATAAAAATCTCCATTTTTTTCAAACTCATCATCAAATTCATCAAAAAATTCAAATTTTTTACTTTGAGTATAAAAGTCTGTGCTATAAGGTGAGTTTTGAAGATATTTAGATGCCAAATATCCATCTTTTTGCACACTATTTGATGAGATTATCTCATCTATATACTCTTTTTGGCTTTTTAATTTATCATAAGCAAATCCATCTATCAAATAAGAGCTCAATTCATACTCGCTTATACCTATCTTACTCTCTTGTAGTTTTGGCATAAACCCAATATACTCATGTCCATAAGAGAGCTTAACATCCTCTTTTTCCAAAAAAGCTTTTGCCGGGATAATCAAATCAGCTATTTTTGAAGTCTCATTTGAATGTAAACCAAAATAGACTACAAATTTTGATCTCTTTAATCCATCTTTTACTTTTGGTGTGCAAGGAAGCTGTGTCACAGGATTGCCACCTTGTATAAAACTGATATCATAGTCCCCAAAATCAATCGTTGGCATAGGAATCTGATTTTTAGCTTCACGCTTAAAAGGTTTACCAAAACCATATGAGCTATCATCTATAAAACCTACCCCGCAACCCTCTTTCCCAAACAATCCCAAAAGTGCTGCAAAAGAGTCTATGGCTCTTAGCACACTATGCCCATGGCTATACTTTTGCACTCCTATTCCAACCAAAATGGAGACTCTTTTCTCTTTTACCATAGAGAGTATCTGTCCGATAATATCCAAATCCACACCGCATTTTTGCATGAGTTCAACTATAGGTATAGCGTTTATCTCATCCAAAAAATAGTCAAAATTTTCACATCTTTTGGCTATAAAATCCACATCCTCCATCTGCTCCATGTAGGCAATTCTACTCAAAAGCATAGCAAGATAGATATCTTTTCGTGGCTCTATTGCTACATGTATATCTGCTTTTTTGGCTATATCGGTTTTTCTAGGGTCTATAACTATGAGTTGCTTACCTTTTAAAGATGGCATCATATGTGAATTTGTGATACTTGTATTTCTACCCCAAACAATCACAACTTCACTCTTAT
>JALUMZ010000234.1 GCA_027055635.1 Campylobacteraceae bacterium | reverse complement strand
AGATAGTGGATTTTATATATAAAAACAGTGATGCAAATATCTATAAAAATGACGGAGTTAGAGTCAGTACGGTATATGCTTCTTTGCACAAAAATCAAATCACTTCATCAAAACTTTTAAAAGAGCTCAAGCCAACATTTGAAAAAATTAAAAAAACAGGTGTTAAGATAGTGATAAAAGGGGAAGAAAAAGAGAATAGACAGATACAAAAAGAGATGGCAGAGGCTGGTGTCATCGCACTTTTTTTGATTTTTATAGCTCTTGTTTGGATGTTTGATTCCATTTTGCTCTCATTTATTGTGCTCACATCCATACCGTTATCACTTTTAGGAGTTTTGGTTGGACATTTTATGATGGACATGAATCTTACCATGCCATCTCTTCTAGGGATAGTCGGGCTTAGTGGAGTTGTTGTAAATGATGGAATTATAATGATAGACTCTCTTAAGAGAGCGAATAATATGCAAGATATATTGACTCTTGCCACAAGCAGACTAAGGCCAATTCTTCTGACATCAATCACGACTGTTTTAGGTTTGTCAACCTTGATGTTTTTTGCAGCAGGCCAATCAGTCATACTTCAACCTATGGCTATATCTTTAGGCTTTGGAATAGCATGGGCTACGGTTTTAAATCTATTTTATATTCCATTGCTATTTATGTTGATCAAAAATTTTAAGCACAGTATAATATAAAATCATATACTATTGGTTATCTAAATATGTTATAGGAGAAGATTATGTCAATAGCAAAGAAGATGTTTATACCCATGTTTTTACTTTTACTGTTTTTGGTGGCAGTTTTGGTTGGTAATTTTTATGTCTCCTCATCAAAAGAGAAGAGTAGAGTGCGAAGCGAAGAGGTAAAAAACTATATAAATTTTTTTAATGATGAGTATAAGACAAAAAAAGATTTTGGTCTAGTAGGTTCGTTGATGTTGAGTGGTAACGAGTATGTAACTTCTTTGGTTTTAGATGGCGATAGAACATATGCCGAAAAAGGCTTAAAAGATTTGGTTGGAAAATTTAAGAAAAACACATCTCTAAAAAATTTAAAAATTCATATACATGATGAAAATGTACATAGTTTGCTTAGGGTATGGAAGCCAAAGAAGTGGGGTGATGATCTCTCCTCGTTTAGAAAAACCATAGTAAAGGTAAAAGAGACAAAAGAGCCTCTTGTTGCTATAGAGCTTGGTCGTGCAGGTTTGGTTTTAAGAGGGGTATCTCCTATCATAGAGCAAGGTAAGTATCTTGGATCAGTAGAGTTTATGCAAGGCTTTAACTCCATAGTTAAAGATGGCAAAAAATCAAAATATGATGTGCTTATAGTTTTGAAAAAAGAGTATTTAAAGATAGCCACACTTTTGAAAAAATCAAAAACTATAGGAAATTATGCATTGGCAGTAAAAGAAGATAGTGCAAATATGGAGTTTTTCAATGAGTTAGGCAGTATGGATATTACTAGGACAAAAACTCTGCATAAAAGTCAAAATTATATTTTTGTGTCTATACCTATGCGAGATTTTAGTGGTAATATAGTAGCCTATGCACTTATAGGTCAAAATAAAAAAATAGTTGATAGTGTGGTTGATGAAGCAATATCTGTTGTGAAAAATCAGATGTTTATATCTCTTTTTGCATTTTTAATTTTATTTGTTATATTGTATTTTGTGATCAAATCTGCCGTACTTAAACCTATAAGCAATTTAACAAAAAGAGCAGCCGATCTCTCAAAAGGAGATGGAGATTTAACTAGACAATTGGAGATAAACGGCAATGATGAGATAGCAAAGGCCAGTATAGAGATAAACAATTTTATAGAGAAAGT
>JALUMZ010000233.1 GCA_027055635.1 Campylobacteraceae bacterium | reverse complement strand
AATTAATTTTAGAGGTTTGTCTATCGCCTGAACAAGCCTGTCGTAGGCATCAGATGATTTATCTAGATTTATATAATCAAAAACTCCGCTATCTATAAATATATTTTTTAATTCTGTAAATTGACTATTACTCATATACTCTCTTGGAAAATCCCAAGTCTCTTAGGGATTTTTTATCTATTCCATCAGAGCCTATGATCTTAGGAGTGATAACAAAGATCAACTCTTGTGCAGTTAGGCTGTCACCTGTATGTTTAAACGCACTCCCAAGAAGTGGAATATCACTTAGTATTGGTACTCCTGAATTTGTCTTTCCTTTAGAATTTGTAATTAATCCACCCAATATAATTGTACTTCCATTTTTTACTCTGACAACTGTGGATAGTTTCTTCTCAGAAGTGTCTGGTGCAATTTCTCTAGGTACTGTCTGTTTTCCGTCATCATCAGTATATTTAAAATTACTGACAGAGGGGTTTATTCTTAGTATTACTTCGTTGTTATTGGATATCTCCGGAGTGATATTTAGCAAGACACCTATAAATATAGAGTAGTTTTTATATGTAGTTGTAGTTACTGTCGTTGTATTGGCATTATTTGTTGTATCTTCCGGGACACGGTAGTTTATATTGTCACCTACAGTTATAAGAGCCTGCTGATTATTCAAGGTCAATACTTTTGGGCTAGAGACAACTTTTGTGCTTCCATAAGTTGCTAAAAAATCAACCAAACCTGCCATTGTAAAGACATTATTGTTTATTATTGTGTATGCATTTGTAATATCCATATTACTTATGGAATTAACACTTGCACCACTTGCACTATGTGTAAAATTACCATTTAAAGATAGATTAAATTGACTCCAATCTATACCTCTAGAACTCTTGTTTTCCAAATTAACAGATAGTATTGAGACATTTATGAGTACCTGTTTATGCAGTCTTAATCTTAAAATTTTTATATATTTTTCAACTCTATCAAGTTGTTTTTTAGTAGCTGTTATTGTGATGATGCCAGCGTTTGGATTTATAATTGGCTTATCAGCTTTATATTTATCTTCTGCGGTATTTAAAACAGAGCTTAGCTCTTCTGATATTTTTGACCAAAAATCAAAAGTGTCATTTGATGTTATTTTATTGTCTCCACTAAATGTCCTTTTTCCACCCTCAGCCGTAGGAGTCGCGTCAACCGAAGCATTTAGTATGGCAGTTCCATTTCTTACTGAAGTAATGTAATCAATATTAAAAATTTTAGTGTTTAAGGAGGAAATTTTTAAGAAATTACTATCAAAAGAGTAATATAAATCATTTTCTCCTATAAGAAGTTTAAAAAGTTCATTAAGCGATAAATCTTTTATATTGACACTGTCTAGGCTCTTTTTTAAAATATCTCTAGCAAAATTATCTTTGATTACTATGGTAAAATCACAAGATTCTGCTATTTGGGACAGTAGATCCATATTGCTTACTTTAGAGTTAGTTTTTATGCTAAATGCTCTATATTCACACGATTTTTTGTTTTGCATTGCAAACAGAGGTGAAAACATAAAGCAGGATAAAATTATTATTGTAAATATCTTTTTTCTATTTAGATGAAAATTTGATTTCGGATTCATTCTTATTCCTTATAAAAGGTTCTTTAGTTTTGTTAGTATTTCTAAGCAAAATACTACTTTTTTTTATTTTAATTAATTTATATGTTCCAATTTTTGAGTATCTTTTGTACCATTTGCCATTTATCATAGCTTTGTTGTTAAAGATAGCGTCTAATACATAAACTATCTTTTTCTTTGTTTTATTGCTATCTGCACTCTGTTTATAGATAACGATAAAAGGATTTT
>JALUMZ010000232.1 GCA_027055635.1 Campylobacteraceae bacterium | reverse complement strand
TCATGGTCGATGTAAAAGAGGATATGAATATTGTCTGCCAAGAGGTTTTTGCACCTATCGTCTCTTTGATAGCAAAAGATGATTATGAGGATGCACTAAAGTCTATGAATGATTCTGATTTTGGTTTACAGTATTCAGTTTTTACAAACAGTTTAGCCATAGCATCAAAAGCCATAGATGATTTAGATGCGGGAGGTGTTGTGATAAATGATATACCAACTTTGCGTTTTGATATACAGCCCTATGGTGGGTTCAAACAAAGCGGCATAGGAAAAGAGGGGCCAAAATTTGCTATAGAAGATGACTATACGGAGGTGAAATCGGTTGTGATTTGTAGCTAATTAAACCCAAAAATAGACACGGTAATTCAACTTTAATATTGAAGAAAGGATTTTGATTTTTAGGTTGCAAGATTATGTGCCAAAGGCAAAAATGCAACTGTTTGAGCAAAGCGAGTTTTGCATTTTTAATAACCTCGCAACCGTTCCGTAGGAAAAAATCAAACTCTCCTTGATGAAATATTAAAGTTGAATTACTGTGAAAAATAGATAAAAATGACATTTTAGAGACACTATTTTGATATAATCTTTGATAGCAACAAACAGTTCTTAAGTTGAAGGTTAATATGAATAGATTTCAAAATTACTCGGTTCTTGTGGTTGATGATGATGCAGAGTCACTTGAGAGCATGAGTGAGTATCTGGATTTTGAGTTTTCAGCTGTATATAAAGCCCAAAGTGCAAAAGATGCACTTGATGTTATCAGTGAGAAAAAGCCGGATATAATCTTTACGGATATTCAAATGCCTGAAGAGGATGGATTTTCTTTGGTTTGGCAACTTGATAAGATGGGGATTAAAATTCCTGTTATCGTGATTAGTGCCTATGATGACAAAGAAAAACTACTAAAAGCTATCAAATTGGGAATAGTGGATTATTTGATTAAGCCACTTGATTCAAAAAAATTAAAAGAAGCTATGAGAGTGTGCTACGAAAAATTAAAACTTCCTAAAAAAGAGATACTGTTAGAGGGAAATTTTTTATGGAATCAAGACCAGTCTCTTTTGACAAAGAATGGCAAGCTTATAAATTTAACAAAAAGCGAGACTAAACTTTTGGGGATACTCATAGAGAATCTAAATAAACCTATGGATAGCATAGATCTATTTTGTCATTTATGGGATCATGAAGACAAAGAGTATGATCCAAAAAATATAAGAAATATCGTATATAAACTAAGAAAAAAATTAAACTATGATGGCTTGATAAAAAATATGTATGGTGGTAGATATATGATAAGCAGTACCTTATGAAAAATAGATACACTCTTTTAAAAGAACTTAGTATCCTTGTAATAGAGGATAATGAGAGTGAGTTAGAAGAGCTTGGAGAGCTTTTTGATATCTTCTTTAAAGTCTGTTTTAGAGCCAAAAATGGTCAAGAAGGTGTCGAAAAGTTTGCAAAAAATCGTCCGGATATAGTCCTGAGTGATGTTGGAATGCCTATTATGGATGGTTTTGAAATGGCTCTTGAAATCAGAAAAATAGATAAAAATGCACCCATACTGTTACATACTATTTATGCTAATAATGATATCTTTCTAAAGGCAATAGAGTATAAAATATCTGGATATATGCTAAAGCCGACAAATGCAACACTTTTGCTAGATACTATTTTAAAGGAGTGTGAATCTGTACAAAAAGATAAAGAGCTCCAAAATAAAAAAATGCTCATGCAAGCTATACTAGAGGAGTTCCCTGATCGCATAATGGTTACTGATTTGGATAAAAATATATTATTTGCCAATAATGCAATCAAAACAGGTAAATATTGGAACAAAACAGCTCCTATGAAATGTTATGAGGCACTTTATGGGTATAATGTGCCGTGTGCTACTCTAGGATATCAGTGCGATAGTAAAAATGCCATAAAAACAGGGAAGAGTTTTGAAAGTATGTATGAAGATAAAAGTATTGGTTTGTTGAAACAATGCTTTAGCATCAAAACAGTTCCCATAAAAGATATAGATGGAAATCCATATGCCCTTTTGAAAGTTGTTCAAGATAGAACTGATGAAGCAAATAGGGAAAAAAAGCTAACATATCTTGCAAACTATGACTTGCTGACAAATTTACCAAATAGAACGCTTTTGCACGATAGGTTAAAACAGGCTATACTTAGAAGCAACAGAACAGGCTTGATGTTTGCACTTCTGTTTGTAGATCTTGATAATTTTAAAATTATAAATGATACATACGGACATAAAATAGGTGACAAACTGCTCGAAAAAGTATCATGGAGAATGAAATCATCGATTAGAAAGATAGATACTCTTGCTAGGTATGGTGGAGATGAATTTGTAATCATACTCGAAGAGATAACAAGTATGCAAAATATTTTATTTATAGCAGAAGATATTTTGTCAAAACTAAAAAGTGAATTTAACCTCAGCAGTAGTATAAGCGTAAATATAAGCTGCTCCATTGGTATAGATATCTATAATCCAAATAGCAATAAAACAGATGATATGCTGATACACAATGCAGATAAAGCTATGTATGAAGCCAAAAAAGCTGGAAAAAATGATTATGTGTTTTTTGAAAAATAGTTTATAAGAGAAGTAGATAGTGGATAAACAAGAGAAACAAATTTTAAAATTGATGAGAATAGTACCTGTTTTTTTGGTCTCAGTTTTTTTCATTGTTGCCCTTTTGGTTGTTATCAATAACAAAATTCAAAATGGCAAACAGGATATAAAAGACACAAGAGAGAGTCTGTTGCAAATCAAAAAAAATAAAATCAAAAATGAACTTTTAGCCCTTGTTAGACAGATAAATTATCAAAGAAAAATAGCAAAAAAGAGTTTGAAAAACGAACTTAAAGAAAAAGTTGATATGGCTTATGAGATTAGCATGAATATATATAAGCAAAATATGGATAAAGACAAAAAAACTGTGACAAAAATGATAAAAGATGCTCTAAGACCGATAAGATTCAATGATAAAAGAGGGTATTTTTTTATCTACACTATGGACTCAAAAAATGTTTTGCTTCCTGTGGCACCAGAGCTTGAAGGAGAAGATTTTTCTGGCTATAGAGATATAAAAGGCGATTATGTTGTTAGAAATATGGCTAGACTATGCAAAGAGAATTCTAGTGCTTTTTATACTTGGTATTGGAAAAAACCGGGTAATGGTTTTGCTAGTTTTGAAAAGATGGGATATGGCAGATATTTTAAGCCTTTTGAATGGTTTATAGGAACAGGAGAGTATTTGGTTGATTTTGAAAAAAATTTACAAGATGAGATACTAAAAGAGGTGCAAGATATCAGATATAATAAGGATGGATATTGCTTTATTTTGTCAAATAATGGTAAAGTTTTGGTAGGAGCAGAAGATAATAGTAGTAGTAAATTTTTTGCACAAAAGATAGTACAACTTGCAAAAAGCGGTGGAGGTTTTGCAGATGGTAAATTATCAAAAAGATCAAATACTGTAACTTACATAGCTAATTTAGATGGATGGGGATGGATAATCGGTCTAAGTGAAAGTCTCAAAAATATATACAAAAAGATAGATGCTAAAGAGAAGAAGTTGACAATACAGCTAAACGATACCCTTGTAAAATTAATAATTCTTTTTGTAGCTATTGCAATTTTATTGTTAGGTTTACTTTATGTTCTTTCACAAAAGAGCAAGCAAGTGTTTATGAGATATAAAAATACAATTTTAAATGAGATGGAAAAGAGTAAAAAACAGCTTATTCTTGTGCAAAATCAAAATAAATTAGCTTCCATGGGGGAGATGCTTGGAAATATTTCTCATCAGTGGAAACAGCCTTTAAATACGCTTGGGATTTCCGTAAGTAAAATGATGCTTTTAGAAGATGAGGGATATCTGACAAAAGAGATAATGCAAAAAAGCTTAATCAGGATGGAAAAAAATATAACATATCTTTCACGAACGATAGATGTTTTTAGAGATTTTTTTAAACCCTCAGAGCAAATTGAAACTTTCAACCTTAGGGATGAGTTGAAAAAGATGACAAATGTAGCCCAGTGCTCATTTGAACACAGTTTGATTGACATCTCTTGTATATGTAGAGAAGATATCTTTATAAGCGGTGATAAAAAGAAATTAGAGCAAGTATTTTTAAATATCTTAAATAATGCAAAAGATGCAATACTTTCAAACAATATCAAAAATGGCAAGGTAGAGGTAAAAGTAACAAGAGAGGGAGATGTGGCGAAAATTACGATTCAAGATAATGCACTAGGAGTACCTCTTGATATAAAAGATAAAATTTTTGAACCATATTTTACAACCAAGTCTCAATCAAAAGGTACAGGAGTCGGTCTCTATATGTCTAAGATAATCATAGAAAATAGTTTTCAAGGAGAGCTAAGCTTTAAAAATAAAAACAGCGGAGCTTTATTTACCGTTGTTATCCCTATCGCTTAAAAAATACAAAGATAGATGGTGGCCACGATTGGACTTGAACCAACGACCACTACCATGTCAAGGTAGTGCTCTACCAACTGAGCTACGCGACCATAAAAACATTGTGATGATACACAAAAATGGCATAAAAGATACTTAAGAAGTTCTCTTGGATAACTCTTTGTACATCATTTCCATATTTTTGACATCTATTTTTAATCTTTTTGCCTCTTTAACTATATAGCCTGTCAAAGATTCTAGCTCAGTTTTTTTTGAGTTGTTAAAGTCGAGTTGCATAGATGTTTGCGAATCATAAGGGATATTTTGTACCTGTTTTATCGTTTTATCCATCTCTCTTTTTCCTATATCTACATGTAGAGCATTGGCGATAGATACTATCTCTTTTAATACCTCTTTTAGAAGATTGAGTTTTTTTTCAACTATAAAACCCATTGGTTCATTAAAATATGAAGTTAAGGTTGCAAAAGAGGAGATAAGAAGATATTTATTCCAGCAGTCACGCTCTATTTGTTGGCTCAGTTTGGATTTGAGTTCACTTTTGTTTAAGACATTTTCTAGAGTTTGCAGTTTGCCCTGAAATCTATTTTGACTATCGCCAAAAATAAGATAAAAAGTCAAAGCTTTTTTTTCGATAACACCAAACTCTTTTATATTTGAGAGTATATAGATACAGCCATCAAGCACAACACCCCGTTCTAAGTAGGGTTGTAGCTCTATCTTATGATTTACGCCATTTGAGAGAGGTATGATAAGAGTGTTGTTGCCAGAGTGTTGGTTGAGTGTTTTGGATATATTTTTAAAACTGTAACTTTTTGTACTTAGAAATATTATATCAAAGATATCGTTATTGCTATCATTTTGAGTGTCTATGAGCTTCTTCGGATTTACAACAAACTCTCTGTCCATATCTTTTATCTTCAAGCCTCTATCTTTTATCGCTTCAAGATGTTCTCCTCTTGCAAAAAGTGTTATATCCGCAAGAGTGTTTTGTATGAGTTTTGCTCCTATGTATCCACCGACTCCACCAAGCCCGACTATTCCAATCTTAAGCATTTTTCTTCCTTTTGTATGAGACAAATATGATCCAAACAACAGCAAAGTCTATCATAATATCTGCAAAATTAAATACGGCAAAATTAAACCACTTATGCCAATAGATATAGTCCACAACCCCTTTGTATGCAAACCTATCATGTAGATTTCCGATGCCCGCACCATACAAGATACCAATAGGCAGTGAATATCTCAAAAATATCTCTTTTTCAAATACAAGATATATGCTGATAAAAATAAAGATGCCCAACTGTATATATTTTAGATACTCCTGCAAAAATGCAAGCATTGAGAATGCTACACCTTGATTGAAAACAAGTATCAAAGATATATACTCACCATTATATCTATAGCCATTTAAAAACAGAGATTTTAAGTTCTGATCGATTAGAAAAATTCCTATGGACATCAGAAGAAAAATCGAGATATGTTTAATCATGAAGTGCTTTTTTTAAAAATACATAGAGGTCATTCATCTGTCCCTCAAGAGTTTTTTCATCTTTGCCTTCTAATAAAATTCTTAATAAATTTTCAGTTCCGGAGTATCTGACGAGAACTCTAGAGCCATCTTTTTCTATTTTTTGGACTAATTGGCTGTATCCGCTTATCTTTTCTAATGGAATTTTATCAATTACCGCTAAATTCTTTTGGAGTTGAGGGTATAGGCTAAATGGATTAAAAAGTTTGCTGATAGGCTCATCATTCCTTAAATAACATGCCATAACAGCGAGTGAAGAGATAAGGGCGTCCCCAGTTTTTACATAATCAGAAAGTATGATATGGCCACTCTGTTCCCCTCCAAAATTCAACCCCTCTTTACCTAGAATCTCAAGTACATATTTGTCTCCTACGCTAGATCTTAACAGAGAGACTCCATTTTTACTTAAATAATCCTCTAGTGCTTTGTTGCTCATTACTGTAGCACACATAGTATTTGATTTTAAATTATCTTGTTCATTTAAGTAGGTTGCTAATTTTCCGAGCAGTTTATCACCATCTATGACATCTCCATTTTCATCTACTACTACTAGCCTATCAGCATCACCATCAAATGCAAAGCCTAAATCTGCTCTTAATTTTCTCACCTCTTCACCAAGTATTTCAGGGTGCATTGCTCCACAGTTTAAGTTTATATTACTACCGTTTGGTGTATCATTTATCACGATTACATCAGCACCTAGTTCGGCAAATATCGTAGGTGCAACCTTGTAAGCTGCGCCATTTGCGGTATCTAAAACTACTCTTATTCCTTTGAGTGTAAGACCTTTTGGAAATGAATTTTTTATGTGTACTATATATCTGCCTATAACATCATCAACCCTCTTTGATCTCCCAATCTCAAATTCAGTTTTTTGGTTAGTGTTTATCAAATCTTCGTTATTGTAAATTTCTTCAATTTGAGCTTCGGCTTCTTCATTTAGTTTATTGCCGAATGAATCAAAAAATTTTATACCATTGTCAAAGTACGGATTGTGTGATGCACTGATCATGATACCCCCATCACACCTCATATCTTCTGTTAAAAAAGAGATAGCAGGAGTTGGCATAGGACCTATTTGTCTGACATCATATCCTACGGCAGTTAGACCGGAAACTATAGCATTTTCTATCATATAACCACTTCTGCGGGTATCTTTTCCTATCAAAAATTTATTTGTAACGGGATTTTTTCTAAAGTATATCCCCGCAGCCATAGCCAGCCTCATCGCCATTTGAGCATTTAATTTCTTGCCTGCCATACCTCTTACCCCATCTGTTCCAAAAAGTTTTTGTTTCATGGTAATTAAATTTCCTCCTACTGATACTCTTCTTAGAGAGAGAATCTGTTCATGCTGTTTTATTTGAGAAATTATATCCTATTTAAGTGTTGGAGTTATAATTTTATACAAAAAAAGGAAATTATTTTAAATTTTATCAAACAATATTATTACTCCACCGACTAAATACACTAATTTTTGAAAAACAGAGACCAGGTAAGATGTGAACAGAAAAATTTGCAGGACTTTGCTTTTGCTAATTCAAGAATCTTTAGTAATAAGC
>JALUMZ010000231.1 GCA_027055635.1 Campylobacteraceae bacterium | reverse complement strand
GACCTATACCCTCTTTACAGGGGTTAGATACAAATGATAGAGTTATATACCTTGGAACATTTGCAAAATCTCTCTCGCCGGCTTTGCGTATAGGCTATATAGTTTTGCCTAAACAACTTTTAAATCTCTATCTAGAAAGATATGATGCTCGTTTTCCCCGTGTTGGAATTGCCGAACAAAAGACATTGGAGCTTTTTATGAAAGAGGGACATTGGCAAAGGCATCTTAGAAAAATTCGCACAATCAACAAGAAAAAGCATAATCTTTTAAAGCAACTTCTTCAAAAAAAGTTAGGCAATAGCTATAAAATCGTAGCAGAGGGTGCAGGGTTGTCCATACTTATCAATCCTACCGTAGCATTTGATTGGGAAAAATTTAAAAATTTAGCTGAACAAAATAGCATAAAACTATATTTTGCGAAAGAGAGGTGCGGTGGAAATTTTGAAGCTATTCGTATAGGTTTTGGAGGTTTTAGTGAAAAAGAGCTTACAAAAGCAATGCAAGCCTTTGGTTCAATATGGAAAAAATCGATTTTACCACTTTTGGAGTTTACTTGATTCTAAATATTATTTAAATGGATAAATCAAGCTGATACTTTTAGTTTTATTCCAAGAGAGTTTATTACTTTTAAAATAGTATCAAATTTTGGTTTTGAACCTTTGCGAAAAGTTTTATACAAACTCTCTCTCCCAAGACCTGTCTCTTTCGCAATTTGGCTCATACCTTTTGCTTTTGCTATATTGCCAAGTGCCTCAAGCAATTCATCGCTATCACCATCAGCTAAAACTTGAGAAAGATACTCAGCAATCATCTCTTTACTATCAAGATATTCAGCTATATCAAAATTATTTACTTCTATTTTACTCATTTTTTAACTCCTGTAATATCTCTTTTGCTTTTTTAATATCGCTATTTTGCGTAGATTTATCTCCACCTATTAATAAAATAATAATTTCACTATTTTTTATAGAAAAATATACTCTATATCCGGGACCAAAATCAACTCTTAACTCACTAACTCCATCGCCAAGATATTTATAATCTCCAAAGTTTCCATATTTTGCTCTATCAATTCTTCTTAAAATAGCAACTTTGCCTTTTATATCTTTTAATTTTTTTAACCATTTTAAAAAGATATCTGTTTGCTTTATCAAATACATATGAAATTGTATCCTAAAAGATACAAGATGTCAATCTAATATATTATATATTAACCATTATTCAGGTAATAGCAATAGCACTTTTTCATCTGAAAATCTCCTTTTAAATAGGTGTAAAGTAGGGAAGGAGTAAAGCTGACAAAGAAAAGTAAAAGCTAATCCAAATCTCTTTACTCCTTTACCCCTATCTCCTTTTACTCCTATATTTTCATTCTTATTTGTATAAAAATATTAACAAGAGGATTTCATATACTTTTCATACTTCTCTTCTAAAATTTTTTCGGCGATTTTATATTTTTCACTCAAATCCGACTTGACGCTGTTTATAAGAGGTTTATACTTTAGATATGTATCCCACACTCTATAAGCTCCACTCTCTTTGCCCTTTAGTTTTAAAGCTATCGCGGTAGTAGCATTGATAAGTCCTTTTTGAAGATTTGCTTCTTTAGTATTGGTTTTTTTTAACTCTTTCCATGATATTTCAAGTACTTCATGAGCCTCCACAAACCTCTCATTTTTAATTTCTTCGATAAATTGATCTATAGGTAACACAAATACTCCTTAATTTTATGATATAATCTTCATTATGAAACATTTGGAAATAGAAAATAAATATCTATTATCATACAACAAAGCTCTTGAATTTATCAAGTCATTAAGTAACTATACCGTTAAAAATATAGAGC
>JALUMZ010000230.1 GCA_027055635.1 Campylobacteraceae bacterium | reverse complement strand
TAAGTGGATAACCTCCAAAAAATCTACAACCACACTCAACAGCTGCTTTTGCTACAAGTCCGTTACCGTTTGAGATTACTTCTCTTGCCATCTATTCTCCCTATGCACTTAATTTTCTATAATGATTTTTCTTAACTGCTTCAGCTCTCTGTTTTGCCTCATCAGTAATCCTTGCAAATTTAAATTCGCCTCTTTCTGCCACATAAATAGCAAAATCTGGACAGTGTAATTCACAATCTCTACATCCGATACAAGCTTCCGGATGTTCTACTTCTATCATTGAACCCAATATTGAATTAGGTGCCGGAGCCATCGCCAAGACGCCTGCTGGGCACACGCTTACACAAACATCACATGCTTTACATCTATGGACATCTACCCATACAGGGGTACTTTCTGGAGCTGCCATGTTACTCATATTTTATATCTCCTTGTATTAACATTATTGTTATATGCAAAACCATACTTTTACATACTTTATACTTTACTAAAGCAATGCTTAAAAGTTTATTTGCTTAGCACTTCTTTAACTTTTTTGCCTATTTCAGCCGGTGACTTTACTACTGCCACACCCGCAGCCTCTAAGGCTGCCATTTTTTCAGCTGCTGTTCCGGCACTTCCACTTATAATAGCTCCCGCATGTCCCATTCTTTTCCCTTTAGGGGCAGTTTGTCCAGCAATAAAGGCAACAACAGGTTTGCTTACATTATCTTTTATAAACTCTGCTGCTTGAATCTCTAAATCTCCACCTATTTCACCTATCATGACAATAGCTTCAGTCTGTGGGTCTGCTTCAAACATTGTTAAAAGTTGAATATAACTAAGCCCAATAATCGGATCTCCACCGATTCCTACTGCAGTTGTTATGCCATAACCAACATTGCAAACTTGATTTGCACCCTCATATGTAAGTGTTCCTGATTTTGAAATTAGTCCTACATTTCCCTTTTTGAAAACCATACCAGGCATGATACCTATCTTGCACTCTTCGGCTGTAATAACTCCCGGACAGTTTGGTCCTATAGTCTTCATATTGTTTTTAACAGCATAAGCTTTTGCCATCATCATATCTCTTACAGGTGCGCCTTCGGTGATAATTACAGCCAAATCAATTCCTGCATCGGCTGCTTCCATAACGGCGTCCCCTACAAAAGCAGGTGGAACAAAAATCATACTGACTGTTGCACCTGTTGCTGCAACTGCCTCTTGCACGGTATTAAAAACTGGTTTTCCAAGGTGAACTTGCCCACCCTTGTTTGGAGTTACACCACCTACTATTTGTGTACCATAATCTATACACTGTCCTGCATGAAATGTACCCTCTTTGCCTGTAAAACCTTGAACTATAACTTTTGTGTCTTTATCTACTAATATACTCATACTATTCTCCCTTTGCCGCTGCAACTGCTTTTTGGGCTCCATCGCCTAAGTCAGTTGCTGTTATTACATTTTTTATATTTGCATTTTTCAAAATCTGGGCAGCTTCAGGTGCATTTGTGCCATCTAATCTTACAACCACCGGCACATGTACATCTACAAGTTTTGTAGCTTCTAGTATTCCGTTTGCTATTCTGTCGCATCTTACGATTCCACCAAAGATATTTACAAAGATTGATTTTACATTTGGATCTCTTAGAATTATCTCAAAACCTTTTGCCACAGTTTCTGCACTTGCAGTACCACCAACATCCAAAAAGTTTGCTGGAGTTCCGCCAACATAGTTGATTGTATCCATCGTACCCATGGCAAGACCGGCACCATTTACCATACATCCTACATTGCCATCTAATTTAACATAGCTTAATCCAAACTCACCAGCTTCTCTCTCAGCAGGATCCTCTTCGCTGAGGTCTCTCATAGCTTCGATGTCCGGGTGTCGTCCAAGAGCACTGTCATCAAATCCCATTTTTCCATCAAGTGCGATAAAATCTCCCGCACCAGTTTTCACAAGTGGATTTATCTCTATCAAACTCGCATCATTTTCCATATAAACTTTATAAAGGGCAGCTGCGAATTTTATAAATTTTCCAACTTGCTCTTTTGGAAGTCCAAGGCCAAATGCAAGTTTTCTACCGTGAAAACCTTGAAAGCCAATAGTTGGATCAACTGCAACTTTTACAATTTTTTCCGGTGTTTGGGAAGCAACTTTTTCTATCTCCATACCACCTTCGGTAGAAGCCATGATTACTGGCATCTCTTTTGCTCTATCTAAAACAACACCCAAATATAGCTCATCAGCTATATCAGCACCCTCTTCTATATAAATTTTTTGTACAAGTTTTCCCTCAGGTCCTGTTTGGTGGGTAACTAGGGTCATACCAAGTATTTCAGTAGCAAGTTCTCTTACTTCATCAATACTTTTTGCTAGTTTAACTCCACCACCAAGTCCACGACCTCCAGCATGTATTTGAGCCTTAACTACCCAAATTTTTCCACCTAGTTCCTTTGCGTTTTCAACCGCCTCTTCAACACTGAATGCAACCTTTCCTTTCGGAACAGGTACACCGTACTTAGCAAAAATCTCTTTTGCTTGATATTCATGAATATTCATATAGTCTCCTTGATTTTATTACCAAATCGATAAGCACTTTTATGCTTATCGATTTGGTAATTTTATTTTATCGCGTAACTTTATAATTATTTTATTTAATATACTAATTAAATAAAAAGTTATTACATAGTTTTATCTAGTTTTAAGTTGGCTTGCAAGTCAAGAGACCCGCAAGCCGATAAATTAATCTTTTATTTCGTACTTGGCACGACCAATTTTATAAAGATCATCCCCGTAAGTATCATTTACCACAGTAAGTGGAAAATCAACTACCTCAAGTCTCCTAATAGCTTCAGGTCCAAGTTCTGGATATGCTATCACTTCTGCGCTTTTTATCTGTCTAGCTAAAAGTGCTCCAGCTCCTCCTGTTGCTCCAAAATATATCGCTTTTGATTTTACACAAGCATCTATAACTTCTTGGTTTCTCTTACCTTTTCCTATCATTCCCTTTTGTCCCATCTCATTTATGAGTCTAGGAGAGTATGAGTCCATTCTATAGCTTGTTGTTGGTCCGGCACTTCCTATAGGATCACCTGGCTTTGGTGGAGTTGGTCCTACAAAATATATGACTGAACCTTTAACATCAAAAGGAAGTTCTTTGCCTTCATCCATCAAGTCGATCAATTTTTTATGTGCAGCATCTCTTGCTGTATAGATTATTCCACTTAGATATACAATATCCCCTACTTTTAATTGCACTACATCCTCATCACTTAGAGGTGTTGTTAAATGATATGTTTTACTCATCTCTTCCTCCTTAAAGCTTGAAAGATGTGTGTCTGCTACTGTGACATTGTACATTTACACTAACAGGTAATGAAGCTATATGACAAGGATTGGCTTCTATATGAACTCCTAAAACCGTCTCTCTTCCTCCCATACCCATGGCACCGATTCCAAGATTATTGAGTTTAAGCATCAATTCTTCTTCCATATCCTCAAGAGTTGCATCTTCATTTGTTGTACCAACAGTTCTAAAAAGTGCATGTTTGCTGGAAATTGCTGCTTTTTCAAATGTTCCGCCAATTCCAACACCTACTATAATAGGAGGGCAAGGGTTCGGTCCTGCGTTCGAGACAACCTCTTTTACAAAGTTGACTATTCCTTCTCTTCCGGCAGCCGGTGGTAGTACAGTGGCACGACTTACATTTTCACTTCCACCACCTTTTGCAGCATACTCTATCTCTAATTCATCACCGGCAACCAAGTCAAAATGAATGATGGCAGGCAGGTTGTATCCAATTTCATCTTTTAGGTTTGCTCTTGTATTCCAAACACAAGTTGAAGCTCTAAAATACCCCTCTTCATATCCTTTTCTAGTTCCTTCATTTATGGCATCTTTAAGAGTGCCACCTATAACTTTTAAGTCTTCTCCGACTTTAACAAAGAAAACAGCCAATCCTGTGTCTTGGCATAGTGGTCTAGCTTCATTTGCAGCAATATCTGCATTTTCTAAAAGTTGCTTAAGAACCTCTTTACATACAGGACTCTCCTCCTCCTCGTAAGCTTTATTAAGAGCTGCGAGTGCATCTTTGGATAAGTTTGTACCACTATAGATGATATGATCTCTAACGGCTTTTACTATATCCTCATATTTAATCTCTCTCATATTTTTCCTCCCCGAAAAATTTTTTCTCATACAGTACCTCGATTGTGTCTTGAACAGATATGACACTATGCTCAAACTCTTTTTTCTCGCAAGTGTCTAAAGAGACAGTTATTATCTTCTCTGCCCCATTTGCCCCTAACATAACAGGTACACCTCCTACTACATTTTTATGTCCATATTCACCTTCTAATAATGTTGCACAAGAGTAGATACTTTTTGAATCTCTAAGAATAGACTCTATCATAATTGCTGTTGCTTTTCCTGGTGCTAGATAGGCAGAAGTTCCTAGATGTTTAACTATCTCAGCTCCACCATGTCTTGTTTTCTCAACTATCTCTTCTATCTCTTCTTCACTCAGTAAATCATGCAAAGGAACACCCGCAACAGTTGAAAATCTTGGTAATGCCACCATAGTATCTCCATGTCCGCCGATTACGGTTGACCTTATCTGCCCTGCACCAAATCCAAGTTTTTCTTGGATGAAATGAGTCATTCTTGCACTATCTAAAATACCTGCCATACCTATAACTCTGCTTTTTGGAAAACCAGATTCTTTTAATGCGACATAAGTCATAGTATCAAGTGGATTTGAAACTATTATAAGGATACTCTCTGGTGCTACTTTTTTTACTTCCCCTACAACTTCTCTCATAATTTCAGCATTTTTCATCAACAAATCATCACGACTCATTCCATCTTTTCTTGGAAATCCAGCTGTGATAACAACAATCTTACTATCTCTTACATCTTCATAACTCTCAGCAACCGTGACACAGGTATGTGATCTCATTGCCGCAGCTGCTTGATTCATATCAAGTGCTTTTCCTCTAGCCCTATCAACATCCCTATCAACCAACACAACAGAGTGTGCCATACCATGCATAGCTACCGAATATGCAACAATTCCACCAACATTTCCACCGGCTCCAACAACTGAAATTTTACTTTTAGCACTCATATAAACTCTCCATAATTTTTTAGCTTTCCCCTCGCCTTATATTATATAGCTATCCTTACGCTCTATAATGAGCAAAGCCCATTATAGAGGCAGGGACTAAAAGTCCCTACAATCCTCTAAAGCTACAAAAAGTAGAACTTTTCGAGAAAAAGTGTGTAAGGTCATTATATAGAATCTATAATTTTATTTAATGTCAAACTTGGCCTCATAGCCTTGCTCGCTAGCTCATCATTTGGTTGATAATATCCTCCAACGTCTTGCTCTTTTCCTTCAACACTAAGTAACTCTTCTACTATCTTCTCTTCATTTTCTGCTAGCGCCTTTGCAATAGGAGTAAATCTATCTGACAACTCTTTTACATCACATTTTGCCAAGGCTTTTGCCCAATACAGTGCCAAATAAAAATGGCTGGCTTTATTGTCAGGTTCGCCAACTTTTCTTCCCGGTGATTTATCATTGTCTAAATAATCAGCATTTGCTGTATCTAATGTTTTTACAAGTGCATCTAACTCTTTTGAATTATGTTTTTGATTTATATATCTTAGTGATTCGGCTAGTGCTAAAAATTCACCCAAGCTATCCCATCTAAGATGTCCCTCTTTTAAAAACTGATCCACATGTTTTGGAGCAGATCCGCCTGCACCTGTTTCAAAAAGTCCGCCACCTGCAAGCAATGGAACGATAGATAACATTTTTGCACTTGTTCCAAGCTCCAATATAGGAAAGAGATCAGTTAAATAGTCTCTTATGATATTTCCTGTAGCACTAATTGTATTTAATCCTGCTCTTACTCTTTTTAGTGAAAATCTCATAGCAAGCTCAGGTGCCATTATGTGATACTCTATAGGTTCTTTCTCTAAATATTCAGGTAGGTATTCAAATACTTTTGATATCAAGTTTGAATCGTGTGCACGGTTTGAATCAAGCCAAAATACAACCGGTTCTCCTGTCAGTTTTCCTCGCTCATGTGCCAATCTAACCCAATCTTTTATAGGTATATCTTTAGCTCTACTCATTCTCCAAATATCACCCTCTTGCACATCAAAGCTCATGAGTACAGATCCCTCACTATCTTTAACTTCTAGTTTACCATCTTCTGGCATTATAAAAGTTGTCGGGTGCGAGCCATATTCTTCGGCTTTTTGCGCCATGAGACCTACATTTGAAACACTACCCATAGTAGTTACATCAAACTGACCGTTTTTAACACAATCTTTCATAGTCTCTTTATATAGTGTTGCATAACTTCTATCTGGTATCACAGCTACACACTCTTGAAGATTTCCATCTTTATTCCACATTTGTCCACCGTCTCGCACGACAACTGGCATAGAAGCATCTATGATGATGTCATTTGATGCATGTAGGTTTGTGATACCGTTATCGCTATCCACCATAGCTATATTTGGTCTGGTTTCATACTGTTTTGTGATAGCATACTCTATCTCTGCTCTTTTATCTGCTGGTAAAGAGTCTAGTTTTTTATAGAGATCTCCAAGTCCTAGATTTGGATTAACTCCAATTTGGGCGAATTCCGGCGCATATTTTTTAAACACATCATTAAAAAATACTTCAACAGCATGACCGAACATAACAGGATCACTTACTTTCATCATGGTAGCTTTTAGATGTAGTGACCATAAAAGTCCCTTTTCTTTTGCATCATTTATGGTCTCTGCAAGAAATTTATTTAGAGCAGAAACTGACATGAATGCACCATCTAGTATCTCGCGATCTAGTGCATCTATCTCTTTTAAAACTTTTCCATTTAATTCTATAGTAACTTTTCCATCTCCATTTTTAACGATAGACTGCTCATTGCCGTAAAAATCACCCTCTTTCATATGCGCTACATAAGTTTTAACATCTTTAGAGATTGCTCTTAGCCTATGAGGATGTTTTTTTGCATAGTTTTTAACTGCAAGTGCAGCTCTTCTGTCAGAATTTCCTTCGCGAAGAACAGGGTTTACTGCACTTCCCAAGCAGTGTGCATATTTGACTTGCAATGCTTTTTCTTCTTCGTTTGACGGATTTTCCGGATAGTCAGGTAAATCATATCCTTTGCTTTGAAGCTCAGCTATACAAGCTTTTAACTGAGGAATAGAAGCAGATATGTTTGGAAGTTTGATTATATTGCCCTCTGGCTCATGTACGACCTCACCCAAATAAGCTAATTCATCACTCATTTTTTGTTCGTCTTTTAAGATATCACTAAATGTTGCAATCACTCTTGATGAGAGTGAAATATCTCTGTTTTCTACATTTACACCTGCATATTTTGAAAATGCTTGCACTATCGGAAGAAGTGAATATGTAGCGAGTGCTGGAGCCTCATCTACCTTTGTGTATATAATTGTTGGATTAACCTGACTCATTTTGTCTCCTTTTTAATAATATAACCAAAATATAAGTAGTTACACTTTAGTTATGTTATCACTTA
>JALUMZ010000229.1 GCA_027055635.1 Campylobacteraceae bacterium | reverse complement strand
GACTTGATAAAAACTCTTTAGTTATGGGAAAACACTCAGGTCGCCATGCATTTAGTGAAAAACTTAAAAAATTAGGATTTAATCTAAGTGATGAAGAGCTTATAAAAGCTTTTGAAAGATTTAAGATTTTAGCTGATTCTAAAAAAGAGATTTTTGATGATGATATAAGAGCCCTTGTCTCTGCTGAAATCACAAAAGCGCAAGAGGTTTACAAACTAGTAACTTTACAACTATCAGATTGTAATCCAGGAGGCGTTCCAAGTGCTGCAGTGACTATAAAGCATAATGAAAAAGATATAACAGATGCTGCTATAGGCAATGGAACTATGGATGCTATATTTAAGGTAATTGACAGAGTTTGTGGAGTAAACGGAAAGCTAAAAGAGTATAAGGTAGATTCTGTGACTCAAGGCAAAGATGCCTTGGCAAAGGTTGTTGTAAAAGTGGTGTTTGATGAGAGTAAACCTGCCATTATGGGACATGGTTTGAGTGTAGATACAATGCTTGCAACCGCTAGAGCCTATATAGGTGCACTAAATAGCTATATATCGATGAAAGATGGGCTGAGAGATATTAAAGATAAATTGATATAAAACTCTCTACATGTAGAGGCATTGTTTATGTTGCCTCTACATAAGTATCTAATACAAGTACTTATCTATTTTAAAACTAAAAAATTTGGACTTAAAGCCTGTATCACCTATCTTTGCATACTGTATAGATGCTCCTTTTAGGTTTTTGACTTCCTGATATAACAAACCTAGTGCATATCTGCTTTCCATATTTTTAGGGTCTATCAGTTTAGATAATTCTAGTAAAGCTATGGCATTTTGGGTGTGATTTGCACCTATAGATGCAACTGCTGCTAGAAAAATTGTTCTACTGTCTTTTTGTTTATACTCATCTATGAGTTTATTATACAACACATAAGACTCTTCAAAATTATGGGTAAATATATCAAGATAAGCTAGCGTATTTGTAAGTGCCTGCGAATCATCTCTCTCTAGGGGTAAAGCTTTTTTTATTTCATCTCTTTTATGAAAAAGCATACCTGAGATTTGAAGCAGTTTAACATACTGATTTCTAGCAATTCGTGGACCATAGTAGAAGCTGCTCATATCTAAAGAGCTGTTTTTAAAATCTATTTGAAATGCTTTTGCATAATCTTTTATATTTTTTTGGGAATTTTTCATATCAAAATAGATGATGTTGCTTAACAAGTCATTTGGCAAGAGTGTCTTTAACTCTTGAGTTTTAGCTCTATAAAACTTTTGATTTGATATTTTCTGTGAAATGATAATATCAAAAACCAAATTTAAAGGATCTTTGTTTTTATCGGTTTCTATCCATCTTGATAGTGAGAATTGATTGTTTTCACTTAAATTTAGAAGAGACATGTATAGATTGACATCTTTTAGTTTTTTATCAAAATTTATACTTGCTTTTATATCATCACTTAATTTTGCTATATTTTTATGAATCAACTTACCTGTAAATACAGCATAAACCCCTGCTAGATAGTTTGTATTGTCTAGATGGTAACTGTTTGCAAAATGTTTGTAAGCAAGGGCATAATTTCCCATTTGTGCATATGTTAAAGCTAGATCATAGTGTAAAATAGAGTGTTGAGGATATGAAGGCAAGAGAGATTTAAAGATCTTATTTGCTTGAAGCGTATGGTTTGAGAGTGCCTTTTTTATACCTTTTCCTATGGAGTAGTTTACCTTGGAGATGGTAGAACTTGTCTTTAGGTAAGACAGAGCTGGAGCTAGCCTGTCTAAAAACAGATTTAATCCACCCTTTCTTATGTATTCTACGGTTTGACTTGCATTAAATACCTTATAGGGAGAGAAGTAAAACAGTATAGAGTATATATTTTCTTCATTGTAAAAAAGCTCTTTTGTAAACTCTTTTTGCGCAATGTTTATATCAAAAAGAGACTCTTTGAGTATTGTCTTGATTGGATATATCTGTTTTTTATCTTTTTTGTTTAGTTTTTGAAAATCTTTTAGTAGTACTGCACTGTTTTTTAAATTTCCTAGCTTGTTTTCCACCAAAGCCAAAGCCATCTTTAGTTTTATCGGTTCATCTGTGTAGTTTAATGATTTTCTTAAGTGTTGCTTTGCTATCTTGTACTCTCCTATTCTAGCATAGAGCAGACCTAGAGGAAAATTTGTTATATTTGAGTTTATTTTAAGAAGCATATCGATTGCTTCTTTACTGTATCCTAGGTAGGCTAAAATCTTTGAAGATATGTATCTTTGCTTATCTTTGTAAAATTTACTGTTTGGATGTTTAAGAGAAGATAGCGCTTCATAATAAAAGTCTCTGTAATAGTTCACAAGGCTCATTTCGTATGAATATAAAGGAGAATTTATCTCATCAGGAAGATATGCGTAGGCTAGGTCAATGTAGTAGGAGAAAAGCTTAGCTTTTCCCAAGTGCAAAGCACAAACAGCAGCATTTATTGCACTTTTACTTTTTTGTTCCCGGTTTTTGATAGCCTTTTTAAATGCCCCAAGAGCGTCTTGATAATTTTTTTCTTTCATCTTTGCTACACCAATGTTGTAAAAAGAGAGTGCTTCATTGAATGTTGCAATTTTTTCATATATCCTGAGTGCTTTTTGTTTGTCCCCGGTTTCATATAAAAGATTGGCTTTTTTTATCATATTTTCTACCTTTGAGGGTGAAAATTGTTGGAACCTCTCTTTTTTTGTTAGGTTTTTGACTATTTTTTGAGTGTCTATATTTTTGACTTTGGCAGAATTTTTATCTTTGAGTGCTAGAACTATCACTATGATAATTAGAAGCAAGATCAAGGCAGAAATTACTATGGCAACGATGATAAGAGTTTTCTTTTTTTTATCCTCTAGGGGAGATTTTTGAGTATCTTTAGCAGAAGCTTCATCCTCTTTTGTCGATACAAGTGGAGATACTTCGTCTTCTGCTTCTAATATTACTACTTCTTCATCCGCCATTACTTGCCTTTATACTCTACATGTAACTTTGTAAAACTTTTGGAATCTCTATACTTCCATCCTCTTTTTGATAGTTCTCCATGATCGCTATAAGTGTTCTACCAACCGCCAATGAAGAGCCATTAAGCGTATGAACGAGTCTATTTTTTTTGCCATCTTTATATCTTATTTTTGCTCGTCGGGCTTGAAAATCTCTAGTATTTGAGATAGAGCTTATCTCTCTGTATCTGTCTTGCCCCGGAAACCAAACTTCCAAATCTATAGTTTTTGTTGCCCCAAACCCCAAGTCTCCGCCACAAAGCATCAAGTGTCTGTGAGCAAGTCCGAGCGATGTTAGAAGATCACTAGCACACTCTACCATCTCATCAAAAATTTTATCACTCTCGTCAGGTTTTGTGATGCATACCAACTCCACTTTGTCAAATTGGTGTTGTCGTATCATTCCTCTTGTATCTCTTCCTGCACTTCCTGCCTCTTTTCTAAAGCATGCCGTATATGAGGTCATTTTTATAGGCAGCTCTTCACTTGGTATAATCTCGTCTCTAAAAAGATTTGTAACTGGAACTTCAGCTGTGGGTATTAAGAAGAGTTCTTCGCCTTCAATTTTAAAAAGGTCATCTTCAAATTTTGGAAGTTGTCCGGTTCCTGTTAGTGTTTCACGATTTACTATGTATGGAACTGCTACCTCTTTAAAGCCTCTTTTTGCATTGAAATCTAACATATAGTTTATCAAGGCTCTCTCTAGTTTCGCTCCCTCTTTTACAAGGACGGAAAATCTGCTTTTAGAGAGTTTTACACCTCTTTGAAAGTCTATCCAACCATCACTTATCTCCCAATGCTCTTTAGGCTTGAAGTCAAAACTAGGTGGAGATAGCACTTTTTTTATCTCTACATTGTCATCTTCATTTTTACCCTCAGGAACTATATCGTCAGGTAGATTTGGCACACTAAGGGCTAGATTTGAGAGCCTACTCTCCAAGTCTTTAACATCCTTGCTAAGAGTTGCAATCTTTTCTTTGTTTAGACTCAGTTTTGTCTTTAACTCTGCTATATCTTTTCCCTCTTTTGCCCAAATCCCAAAAAGCTTACTGCTTGCATTTTGTTCGGCTTGGAGAGGTTCTAGCTCTGCTCTTTTGCTTTTTAGTTTTAGAGAAATCTCTCGTAAGTTTTCTATGATCTCTTCACTGACATTTTTCTTTCTTAGTTTTTGACATACATTTTCAAAATCATTTTGTATTAGTTTTATATCCAACATTACTATAGTATCCCAACTTTCTCTTTTATGATCTCTATCTTCTTGACAGCGATATCTCTAGCTTTATTAGCACCCTCTTTTAGTATATCTCTTACTTCATCTTTATGGTTTAGATAGTACTCTCTTTTGGAACGAGCTGGTTCAAAATAATCCCAAATCAACTCTTTTAGATATAGTTTAAAGTGCCCGTAACCCTCGCCACCTCTTTTGTATCTCTCTTGAAGCTCTCTTGTACCGTTTTTGTCCAAAAAGAGTTTAGCTAGAGCAAAAACATTGCAACTCTCATAGTCTTTTGGATCTTCTAGTGCGGTGGAGTCTGTTATGATTTTTCCTGCTCTCTTCTTTAGCTCTTTTTGAGTGCAAAATATATCTATAGTATTTCCATAACTCTTACTCATCTTTGCTCCGTCAATTCCCGGAACTGTTGCAACAACTTCGTCTATCTTAAACTCTGGTATAGTCAATACATCGCCAAATTCATTGTTGAATTTTATAGCAATATCACGGGTTATCTCTACATGTTGAATCTGATCTTTTCCAACAGGAACAATTTGAGAATCATACAATAAAATATCAGCAGCCATCAACACAGGATAAGAGAAGAGGGCATGATTTGCCGTTATGCCCTTTGCTACTTTGTCTTTGTAGCTATGAGCTCTCTCCAATAAGCCCATTGGCGTAAAAGAGGAGAGTATCCAATAAAGCTCTAAAACCTCTTTTACATCAGATTGAAGCCAAAAAGTACTTTTATTTGGATCAATTCCAAGGGACAAGAAATTTATCGCAGCATCAAGTGTGTTCTCTTTTAGTGCTTTACCATCCTTTAAAGATGTTAAGGCATGATAATTTGCAATAAAGATGAAAAGATCACTCTCTTCTTGTAGCTCTTTCATCTGCCTGATAGAGCCAAAGTAATTTCCAATATGCAAGGCGCCTGAGGGCTGAAGTCCTGTTAAAACTCTCATATATTATATCCCTAATATTTTTTAGAGATTATATCTAAAACATATTTAAGTTACCTTACGCGTTATAATGAGCAAAGCTCGTTATAACGGCAGGGACTAAAGTCCCTACAACCCTCTAAAGCTACAAAAAGTAGAACTTTTTGAGAAAAAAGTGCGTAAAGTTAGCTAGCTAGAGAAGTAATAATATCTCTTTTGCTATCTTTTTTGGTTCTTTATTTTCTACATTTATGATTATGTCTGCACAATTTTCATACTCTTTTGTTCTCTCCTCGAAGAGTATTTGAGCCTTTTTTAGATCTTTTAAAAGAGGTCTTTTTGCCAATTTTCTTTTTGCATTTGGGTGATGTAGTATCCTCTCAAATATAGCATCAAACGAAGATTCAAGATAGATGATAGTGCCTATCTTTTTTATATTTTCTACTTTATAAAATCCCCCGCCTGTAGATATGATAGTGTTTTTGACACTATTTTCTAGCCATTTGGCAGATGTTTTTTCTAAATTTCTGAAATAATCCTCTCCATTTTCTCGGAATATCTTTTTTATCCTCATGTTTTCTAGGCTTTCGATCAAGTCATCTGTATCTACTGCAAACATACCGCTTTGCGCACTTAATTCTCTAGCAATTGTACCTTTTCCTACACCCATAAAGCCAATAAGAACTATATTTTTAGATTTGTGAGTTTTCATCTTTTTCGCCTTTTGCCCGTGGATATATAAGTACAGGAGTTCCCTCTAAGTCAAACTCTTCTCTTAGTTTGTTTAAGAGATATCTTTTGTAACTAAAATGTAAAGCTTTTGGTCTGTTCATCACAAGTGCAATTTTTGGTGGCTTTGTATCGTATTGGGTGGCAAAATATATCTTTACCCTTTTTGTTTTGTCTGCGGGAAGTTGATGTCTAATGGTTGCTTTTTTTATAAGTTCATTTAGTTTTGAAGTTGGAATTCTTCTTTTATAGTTTTCATAAACACTTAGTATCAGATCTTTTATTTTATAAACTCTCTGTTTTGATAGTGCAGAAACTGTGATGATTGGAGCAAAGGCTAGAAATTTAAATCTATCTCTTATCTCGTCTATACTCTCTTTGTAGCTCTCTAGTCTCTTATCCCATTTGTTTAGGACTATGATAACTCCTAGAGAGTTTTTATCGGCTAGATTTGCTATTCTTTCATCCAGCTCTTTAAAGGGTTCGCTAGAGTCTAACACCAAAAGAGCGATATCTGCATTTTCAAGCATAGCGTTTGTACGCATTAGTGCATACTTCTCTATGCCCTCAATCTTGCTTCTTCTTCTCACTCCTGCCGTGTCAACAAAGTTTATTAATTTGTCTTTATATGTTATATTTTCATCTACCGGGTCTATCGTTGTTCCGGCAATTGAGCTCACAACTGCTCTTTCTTCTCCAACCAGCGAGTTTAAAAGCGAGCTTTTTCCTACATTTACTCTGCCGATGATGGCTACATTTATCTCGTTTGTCTCTTCGTCTTCCTTCAACTCTATCTCTTCTTGAGCAAAGTCATTTATATCAAAATCATCATCATCTTCATCCATGACTAACTCACTCTCATTTTCTGGTAAAAAAGAGGCTATCCATTGTAAAAGTTTTGTTACACCACGGTTATGTGAAACAGATATGGGAAAAATATTTTCAGCTCCAAACTCACTAAATTCCCAGGCATTTTGCATCTCTTTGTCGTTATCTATCTTATTTATCACTAAAGCAATAGGCTTTTTTTGTGCTTGTAGAGTGTAAAATATCTTCTTATCTTCATCACTAGGGAGCATTTTTCCATCCACCATCATAAGAATGATATCGGCTCTATCTCCTGCTTCAAGAGATTTGATTTTGACATTATCAAATAGTTCGTCTTTGTTATCCAAGCCACCCGTATCTAGTATTTTACATGGTTTTTCGCAAATCTCTACAACATGTGCTTTTACATCTCTTGTTGTTCCGCTAAAATCTGATGTAATCGCAATTCTCTGTTTTGCGATTCTGTTAAAAAGTGAACTTTTGCCAACATTTGGCTTACCTATGATTGCTATTGTTTTCATTAAATACTCTCCTGCATTTTTAAAAGAAAATTGTTACTTATTAATATCATCTAAACCCATAAAAATGTGGAAAAAATACAACTGAAAGTAAAACTAGAACTTGTATGATTATAAATGGTATAACGCCTTTATATATATCTGTTGTTTGGATGCTAGGGGGAGCAACGCCTTTTAGGTAAAAGAGTGAAAAACCAAACGGTGGAGTTAAAAATGATGTTTGTAGATTTAGCGCCATTAAAATAGCAAACCACAAAGGATCAAGCCCAATAGTATGGGCTATTGGAAGTATGATAGGTAAAACTATATAAGAG
>JALUMZ010000228.1 GCA_027055635.1 Campylobacteraceae bacterium | reverse complement strand
CAACATGCCTAGTCCTGGAAACTGCTTTGGATTTAATGGTATGGAAAGTTATATGGGAGGTACTTTTATGTTTTTGATACCAATTTTGATAATCGCGCTTTTATGGTTTGTTTTTTATAAAAACAATAATATAAAAACAAATAGTTTGCAAAGCAATGATGCACTAGGTGTTTTAAAAAGAAGATTTGCAAATAGTGAAATATCACAAGAAGAGTATTTGGCCAAAAAAGAGACCCTACTTGCATAAAAAATGATATAATGCCCTAGCAAAAATATGCTAGGGCACAAAGGATAGAGATGAAAAAATTATTTTTTTACCTAATTATAATCAACTCATTTTTATATGCAAATAGTGCAGAGATTCTTTTAAAGCAGAATAAATGCATGAGCTGTCACAATATAATGGGCATAAAATCAGCACCATCTTTTTCCATGATTTTAAAGATGAACTCCGGCTGGTTTGGCATATCAAGAAACAGTATAAAGAATAGCATAAAGAATGGAAGCCAAGGTAAATACCCTATGTTTTCAGATGTCAAAATGCCTGCATATAAAAATCTTTCAAATCAGGACTTAAACACCCTAATAAGATGGATAGTGCATAATGGTTCAAAGGGCATGCACAACTGTATGAGATTTAAAAAACATAAAATGAAAGGTATGCGCTAAGTTTCTACTTTAGCAATACAACCTCTACCAAATCTCCTTTTTTTAACTCTTTTACTTTTTCATCTACGGATAAAAGTGCTGCATCATCTAGCATGTTATTTAATATTGCGCTACTTCCTGTCTTTTTGCCATCAAGATTGACTACCACTTTTCCATCTCTAAAAAATAGATTACAAGCTGTAAACTCTTTGTATTTTGATCTTTTTTTATAATCTTCATCCATATAAGCTTTTAGTGTTAGTAGCTCAAATTTTCTACCACTCATGGCTCTTAAGAGTGGCAATACATATAAAAATGTTCCTACGCTTGAACTATAAGGAAATCCAGGAAGTGCAAATATATACTTATCTCCTATCTTTACTATCTTTATATGTCGTCCGGGTTTTATAAAGGAGCCATTTACTATATATTTTGGTTCCATATCGCCTAAAATATCTTTTACAAAATCATAATCTCCTACACTCACTCCACCAGTTGTTACAACTATATCTGAGCTTTTAAGGGCTTGAGAGATTTTATCTTTTATCTCCTCTTTGTCATCTTTTACTATGCCATAGCGAATAGTATCTGCTCCGGCTTTTTTCAATATCGCCTCTATAGTTATATGGTTTGAACTTCTAATTTGAGATATATTCTCTTTTGGCTCTCCGAAATCAAGTATCTCACTTCCGGTTGCGATTATAGATATGCGAGGCTTTATAAACACGGGAATTTGCACATACCCAAGCTCTGCAAGTACTCCAATCTGTGCATATCCTATCTTTGTACCCTTTTTTATAAGAGTTTCACCTCTTTTATAATTTTCCCCCACTGGTCTAGAAGAAAAACCCTTTGGAACAGGAGCGACTATTCTAATTTTATCTCCAGAAACTTCAACATTCTCTATGGGCAAGAGAGTATCACTCCCCTCACTCATCAAAGAACCGGTAAAAGTTTTTACACAAGTTCCTTTGATAACTAGATTTCCTTTATAGCTACCTGCCGGTAAAAAATCTATAATTTTAAGTTCACCCAGTTCTTGGTCTTCTGCTCTTATAGCATATCCATCCATAGACGCTGTCTCAAATATAGGGTTATTCTCTTTTGCCACTATATCTATCGCCAATATCCTATCTAGTGCATCTATCAAAAACAGATTTTCCACCGGATATTCCATATCTATAGATTCTTTTAATGCCTCTAATGTATCTTCAAACTTTTCAAATTTCATTATTTCTCCTAAGCATTTTAAGCCAATAGCCCAGCCCCACCTAGGGGCATACTTCTGTTTTTTGCATATACTCTTTTGCCATCAATCAAGTCATACTTCCATATAGGAGCACTCGCTTTAAAATCTTCAACAAAATCATTTATAAGCCTAAGTCCTACCTTTCTTTGAGGCGAAAGTACTGCTGAGATATAAGAGCTTGTATGGTTTGGCACATCACCTTTTGAGTGGGCCATCAGAAGCATTGCATTCTCTTGGTTTGCTTTTGCTTGCCAACCATCAAACCAACTTTTCAAGATGGGCTCATAAATATCAAAACTAAGTCCATCTATACCCTGCTCATCTCTTACAATACCAATAAATGGTATAAAAGCACCAAAATTTTTATCTTTTACATCACCATACCAGCGAGAAATAATCTCCTCTACATGTAGAGGTCCTTCATACAACTCTAACATTTTATCCTCCACATACCGGCGGTAAAAGAGAGATTTTATCATCTGGTTTTATCTTTATATCTAAAGAGTCAACCAAAGAGTCATTTACGGCTATTGCACAGATATCAAGCCACTCTTTGAGACTTTTATCATCAGAAAATATAGCTTTTAACTCATTTAAGTTCTGTATATCTACTTCCATCGGCTCTTTTCCAATGGGTCCTAAAAATTCTACACTTGCCAAATCTATTTCCTTGTTACTTTTTTACACTTATTATAGCAAAATATAGCTTCTAGTATTAAATAATTGATAAATATCCAAGTAAAAAAAATCTCAATGTTGCGATTAAGTTTCATAGTGATATAATTCCGAAAATTTACAAAGGCTTATCGTGATATTTGGAAAAATTGATTATATCAATCTTCTTCCTTTTCATATTTTTCTTAAGCAAAGTAGCTTAAACAATGCCTTTAAAAAAGCGGTTGAACACAAAAAGGGTGTTCCCTCGTCTATCAATAATGCTTTTAAAAAGAGGAGAGTAAGCGCTGCTTTTATCTCTAGCATCAAAAGTAAGCACTCCACTATACAAACACTTCCCTTGGGAATAGTGGCAAAAAAAAATGTAAAAAGTGTCATAGTAAAAACGGGAAAAACCTCTATAGATCCGGCATCTGCGACTTCAAATGTATTAGCACAAGTACTAGGCATTAAAGGTGAAGTAATTATTGGGGACAAGGCTCTAAAAAAATATATAAAAAATCCAGAAAATTATGTAGATTTAGCCAAACTTTGGCATGAGAAATATAAGCTACCATTTGTATTTGCTGTTTTATGCACAAACAAATATCACACTATTTATAAAAAACTAGCAACAGCTTTTAAAAAAAGAAATATAAAAATACCAAGATACATACTAGAAAACTACGCAAAAAAAAGAGGTGTTAATGAAGAAGAGATAAGAGAATATCTAAAATTAATCACTTATAACATACAGAGAAAAGAGAAAAAAGCGTTGAAGCTTTTTCTGAAAAAGAGTAAAGCTTTGGGAATAAAAAACAAAATACACAAAAGAGTGTAAAAATCAAAAGGAAATCAAAATGGTACAAAAAAGAATAGATGAAGTATTAGCAACTACGATGTACAGCACACCGGGTCAAGCAGAGTTTTATCAGGCAGTTGATGAAGTCTTACAATCCTTGGAGCCACTACTTACAAGAGAGACAAAATATACAGATAACAATATACTTAGCAGAATCGTAATTCCTGAGAGACAAATCATATTTAGGGTTTGCTGGATGGATGATAAAGGTGTAATTCAAACAAACATAGGTTATCGTGTACAGTTTAACTCAGCGATCGGACCATACAAAGGTGGTCTCAGACTTCACCCAACAGTAAATCTTGGTATCATCAAATTTTTAGGATTTGAACAAATATTTAAAAACTCACTAACAGGCTTAAGTATAGGTGGTGCAAAAGGTGGTTCCAACTTTGACCCTAAAGGAAAAAGTGATGGCGAAGTGATGAGATTTTGCCAATCATTTATGACAGAACTTTCAAAGTATATCGGAGAGACTATAGATGTTCCAGCAGGCGATATCGGAACTGGTGGTAGAGAAATAGGTTATATGTATGGTCAGTATAAAAGAATGACAAATAAATTTGAAGGTGTCTTGACTGGAAAAGGTCTTAATTGGGGTGGTTCACTTGCAAGAACAGAAGCTACCGGTTTTGGTTCTGTTTACTTTGCTGATAACTATCTAAGAAAAGTAGGTAACAGCCTAGAAGGTAAGGTTGCTACAGTTTCAGGAAGCGGCAATGTTGCAATTTACACTATCCAAAAACTTTATGAGATGGGTGCAAAACCTGTTACATGTAGTGATTCTCGTGGTACAATCTATCATAAAGACGGTATCAATCTTGATACACTACATCTTGTAAAAGAGGTAAACAGAGCTTCTCTTACAGAGTATGCAAAAGCGCATCCGGACGCTAAATATATCCCTGTTAACCAATATCCTAAAGATGCTCATGCGGTTTGGGCAGTTCCATGTGATTTAGCATTTCCAAGTGCAACACAAAATGAACTAAATCTAAATGATGCAAAAACACTTAAAGCAAATGGTTGTATCTTGGTAAATGAGGGTGCAAATATGCCTACAACACCTGATGCCATAGAGTATTTAATGGCAAATGGTGTCATGTATGCTCCGGGTAAAGCTTCAAATGCCGGTGGTGTTGCAACAAGTCAACTAGAGATGGAACAAAATGCAAGTATGGGCAGATGGTCATTTGCCGAAGTTGACACTAGATTGCAAGGTATCATGAAAGATATATTTGAACTATCTTATGAAACAGCCAAAGAATTTGGTGATGAAAGCAATATAATGATGGGTGCAAATATAGCAGGATTCAGAAAAGTTGCTGACTCTATGCTAGACCAAGGCGCAGTATAAACAGAAAAGTAAAAAGGGTTTTTACAAACCCTTTTTACTTAATCAATAGTATTAAATACTCTATCTCCCGCATCTCCAAGACCTGGAACTATGTATCCATTTTCATTTAAACCATCATCAATATGAGCAGTATAAACTTTTACATCTGGATGAATATTAGAAAATTTCTCTAAACCCTCTGGAGCTGAAACAAGAGCTATAAATCTAATATCTTTTATGCCTTTACTTTTTAAAAAATTGACCGCATCTATAGCAGTTCCGCCTGTTGCAAACATTGGATCTATGATGATAGCTGTCCTATTTTCATAATCTTTTGGTAGCTTAGCATAATAAAACTCAGCCTCAAGTGTCTTTTCATTTCTTTGAAAACCCAAAAAACCGACACTCGCATCTGGAATAAGCTTAAAAATGCCATCAAGCATACCAAGAGCAGCCCTCAAAATCGGACAAATCATAATCTTGGTATCTAGTTTTTTTGCATCTGCAACTGCTACCGGCGTCTGAACCGATACATTTTTAAGAGGAAGATCCCTTGTGGCTTCAAAAAGCATCAGATAAGAAATTTCATCTACAAGCAATCTAAAATGAAAAGGGTCTGTTTTTTCATCCCTCAAAATCGAAAGCTTATGCTCGATAAGCGGGTGGTGTATAACTGTTATATTATCCATATTTTTCCTTAAAAAAAGGGGGATAATGGTGTTTAACACCAATATCCCCCTTAGCTGTATTTTGAACTTTTATAGGCCTATTTTTGCAGCCAACTCTTTTTTATATGCTTCAACATCAAATTCTTTGACTCTAGCTACGCCATCATCAACTGCAGCTTGCGCAACAGCTGGTGCTACCCATACAAGAACTCTCTTATCAAATGGTGTTGGAATTATATACTCTAGCCCAAACTTCAAATCTTTTCCATTATATGCATCTTTTACTTCTTGAGGAACATCCTCTTTGGCTAAAGCCGCCAAAGCTTTTGCAGCTGCCATTTTCATACCCTCTGTTACTTTTGTTGCTCTTACATCAAGTGCGCCTCTAAAGATAAATGGAAAACCTAGAACATTATTTACTTGATTTGGATAATCACTTCTTCCTGTTCCCATCATGACATCATCTCTGACAGCTTTTACCTCTTCAGGTAAAATTTCTGGAGTAGGATTTGCAAGAGCAAATATAATTGGATGAGAATTCATACTCAAAACCATCTCTTGAGATACGATTCCAGGAGCAGAAAGTCCCAAGAACATATCAGCACCCTTCATGGCATCTTCTAGTGTTCTGTCTTCAGTTTCGAGTGCAAAAGCTTGTTTATATTCATTTAAATCATCTCTTCCGCTATGAATTACACCTTTTGAGTCAATCATGACGATATGTTTTGCACCAAGAAGTTTATACATATTTGCACAAGCGATTCCTGCTGCTCCTGCACCGCTGACTACTATCTTCATATCTTCTATCTTTTTACCACTAATTTCAAGAGCATTGATGATACCCGCACTCGTAATCATCGCGGTTCCATGTTGGTCATCATGCATGACAGGGATATCAACTGCGGCTTGAACTTTTTGTTCTATTTCAAAACATTTTGGTGCTTTTATATCTTCTAGGTTAATTCCACCAAAAGTTGGAGCAAGTGCTATACAGATGTCTATAATTTTTTGTGTATCTTTTTCACCTAACTCTATATCAAAAGCATCTACATCAGCAAATTTTTTAAATAAAACAGATTTTCCTTCCATGACAGGTTTTCCACCAACTGCACCCAAGTCTCCAAGACCCAAAACTGCTGTACAATCACTAATAACACCAACTAAATTTGCTTTGTTTGTATATTTATAAGCTAGTTCTTCATTTTCGGCTATTTCCAAACAAGGAAAGGCAACGCCAGGAGTATATGCCATTGATAACTCTGCCGCTGTTGAACATGGTGTTTTTAAATCTATACCGATTTTACCGCCTACATGATAATCCAATGATTCTTGTTTAAATGTCTCTTTACTCATCTTCTTCTCCTTTTAATAATTTTTCAATTCTTTTTATAACATTGTTGTATCCAACTATATTTAAAACTTCAAATACAGACGGACTAACCGCACTCCCCACCATAGCTATTCTTATAGGTTGAGCCAAATCTTTTAATTTCAACCCCTTAACTTCCAAGAATTTTTTTGCCAACATCTCAAACTCTGAGGCACTTTTGCACTCCCCATGTGTCACCAAAGTCTGTTTAAATGCTTCAAGATTTTTCAAAGCATCACCTTTTATAAACTTTTTACATGCTTTTTCATCATAGCTTGTTGGCTCATCCACTATATTTTTTATCATCACAGCCAACTCTTTTATCGTCTTTGCTCTATCTCTTAAAATCTCTATCAACTCCTCTTTTTTTGGAAAATCTTTTATAAATACTCCAAAAAATTCTAACTCTTTTATGAGTCTTTCGCTCGGCAATTTTTTTATGTATTGGGAGTTTATCCATACAAGTTTTTCTTCATTGTAAGCAGAGGCTGATTTGTTTATATCTGCCGGATTAAAAAGTTCAATCATCTCTTCTAAGCTAAATATCTCTTGATTACCGTGACTCCATCCGAGACGAACTAAAAAGTTCAGCAAAGCTTCAGGCAGATAACCCTCATTTTTATACTCCATCACATCAAGAGCGCCATCTCTTTTTGAAAGCTTTTTGCCTTGATTGTTTAAAATCATAGGCACATGATAAAACTTGGGAATTTTAAAGCCTAGAGCATCATAGATAACTATCTGTTTTGGAGTATTTGAGAGATGATCGTCTCCTCTTATGACATCAGTTATATTCATCAAGG
>JALUMZ010000227.1 GCA_027055635.1 Campylobacteraceae bacterium | reverse complement strand
CGGTTGTGAGTATACCCATACCAAGAGGTTTTGTTAAAATCAAAAGATCCCCGATTTTTGGAGTATCATTTCGATATATCCTCTTGGGATGCACAAAACCACTTACACTAAGCCCATAAAGCATCTCAGGAGTCTCTATGGTGTGACCTCCTACGACTACACCGCCACACTCTCTTATCTTACTTTGTCCACCCTCTAGTATCTCTTGCAATACAGTTTTAGGGTGATTACAACCATCAAAACCGACTATATTCATAGCAGTTGCCACTTCTGCGCCCATAGCAAATATATCGCTAAGTGAGTTTGTAGCTGCGATTTGTCCGTACATGTAGGGATCATCAACAACAGGCGTGATTATATCTACTGTTTGTACGAGTGCTTTGTCGCTATCTATCTGATAGACTGCGGCGTCATCACTACTATCCATACCGACCAAAACTTTACTATTGCTACAATCAAGTCCACTAAGTGCGATGTCTAGCTCACCCGGAGCCAACTTAGCGGCTCAACCTGCAGCTTTTACAAACTTGGTCAGTTTTGCGTCATTGTTCATCTCTCTCAAAATTATATCCTTTATAGAGTCAGGGCATCTGTATTTAAAAGCATATCTACCGAGTCATAGGCATTGCCAATCTCACCGACTTTTAGTTCTTGTGCCGGGATATTGTAAAAGTTTAGACATAGACCACAACTATATATATTGACACCTCTGCTTTCTAACTCTTTGAGACCCTCAATCAAGTCTAAATTTTCCTCTTTGGTGGTTAAAAATACACCCTCATTTACAAATACAATATTTTTCGGAAGTGCTTTAAACTCTAGCATAGTTTTTAAAAAACTCTTCATCAAAATAGTACCCAACTCGCCATTTCCTATCTTGTCAGTTTTTACAAAAACAGTTTTATTTAAAAAATTTTTCTCTTCTTTTGGCACTACTGCACACTCATAGCCTTTTATGATTGTGATGAGTGTTTTGCCATCTTTTAACTCTTGGGTTCTACTCTCATAGCCCTGCTTTGAGGCAAATCTCTTTACATTTTCCACGGATGAAACAGAGTTCACCAAAACCTCAAGCAATGAGTCATCTCCTAACTCTTCGAGTGCCTTTTTTGTATCTAAAACAGGCTGGGGACAAGCTAAGTCACAACAGTTAATCTTCATAATTTACCTTTTTTATAAATTTGCTTGATTACATGTAAGATATGTGAAGTAGATACTTATATGCCATAAACATGTATGCTCAACACTTGAGCCTTTAGCATTTTTAGAATTTTATCTGAGTTTAACTTAAAAATCCTTTGCATATAGTACCTTGACTCCCTCACCACTCTCTTTTACATCTACATCTATCCTTATGGATTTATTTAGACTGTATTGGATGATTATACTTGAAATTTCATCATTTTTATAGATAACTCTTACTTTGTCATTGATGCTTGCTCCTATCTCATAGCCAAATCTCTTATCTTTACTGCTTAGGATATTTAGTGTGTCTATTTTTATGCTTGTTGTCTTTTGAAACATCTGTTTTAAACCTGCACCATAGAGTATGCTATTTAGAGATATTGAGGTTTGAGCGTTTTTACCATCTGCAAAAACGGTTGATGAGGGTTTTCCAAAAAGTATATAAGACATGATGTCATTTTGGCTCATAGGTGGATTTGAGGTCAAAATCATCAATGGAGACGAGAGGGTATTGGTGATAAATACTTTTATCTTTATCTGCTCTGGCGTATAGTAAAAGATATTTATATTTAAGTATGGGTTTAGAGGGCTTGCTCCCCTTAGATATATCTCACTCTTAGCTAACTTAAACTCTTTTCCACTCTTTTTTATCTCCCCATCTTTTATAGTAACCATACCAAGATACCCCAAAGAGCTTCCAGCCTCTTGAAAAAGCACAAAATCAGGCACAAACTTCAAATTAACCTCATCTGTTTTATACACGATAGGTTTTTTTGATACTATCTGAATATCCACATTTCGTTTTAATTTTCTATTTTCATGTATATTTTGTATGATGATGATATCATTATCACTCAAATCATACTCTTTTTTAGGTACAAGTTTTATAGTGCCTTCCAAAAGTGTAATCTTGCCTTGGATATTTTGCTCACCATTTGCTTTTATATCTGCGTTTATGTCTGCATCTGCTGTTATATTGCCCTCTTTGCCTACATAGTTGAATTTCTTGCCTTGTAGATGGATCTTTCCCTCTTTTTTAATAGGGTCTATAGTGCCTTTAAGCAGTAGATTATCAAATATCCAAAATTTCTTGAACTCGATTTGACCACTTTTTTTTAGACTTAGCTTTGAAGTTCTGTTAGAGTATATATGATGACCCGATACATAAAAGCTATATCCGCTTATCGCGGCTTGTGTGTTTACTAAGGTTGACTTTATCCAAAGATTTTTACCTTTGTATCTGTTTTTATCATCCAAAACCACTTCATACCATGGCATTGTTATCTTGCTTTTAAATACTATATCTTTTGTGATGTTTAGTTTTGATTTTAGATTTACTTTTGCATCAACATAAAAATCCTTATCAAATTTTACTGCTGTTGTGCTCTTTAAGAATTTTTTCAAAGAAGATAGGTTAGCATTTACATTTAAAGATATGCCGCTTTTTTTATCTATTTTTCCATTTAAATCAAAATAACCTTTGGCTAGATTTCCCCAACCTCCTAAAATCTCTTTTTTTCTAAAGAGTGTGATATTTAACATCTTTGCATCTATATTTAAGACTCTGCTATCCTTATCGCTGTATATTGTGATTTTAGCCGGTGAGACTCCATCTATCCTATAGTCTCTCCATATCTTATACTTTGTATTTGGATAAAAAACCGTCTTGATAAGTTTTTTTTGAGAATCTATAGTATAGTTTGCATTTAGTCTTCCCGCAACACTCTTTAAAAACATATTTCCGCTTAATTTTAGAGGTGATGTATCTAATGTAGAATTAATCTTCATATCTATCTTGTCTTTTTTGAAAATATCAGGAAAATTATCCATAAAACCTAAAGTTATACCCTTTGCACTTCCTCTTATCTGAAACTTTTTATAATCACCCCTCATATCAAGCTTATACAAACCTGCCTCTACATGTAGAGCTAGATTTTTACTATCACCTTTTAGAGAGGTGCTTAACTTCTTAAATGGTAATTTTTCATCTGAGTGTAAAATCCTTGAGTCGATGAATGAAGTAAAATAACCGTCTGTTGTGATATTTGTATCCTGTGCGGCTTGGATCAAATAGTTATCTTTTTTAAGTCTGTATGTTGAATTTAAATCTATATGTTTTGCACCAAAAGAGTAGTGAAGTGTCAAATTGATATCTTGGATATCAAAACCATTTATACCAGCTTTGTCTATCTTTGAAACAAGGTCTATATCTTTTAGGCTTGATTTTAGATTACAAATTAGAGGATATGGGTATTTTTCAAAGGGCTTTAGGTATTTTTTATCAGGGTACAACTTAACTTTGGCTCTAAGAAGCTTTGATTTTAAAGCTCCTTTTATCTTAAGCTTTCCGTAGCCCAAAGATGAGAGTAAAAGTTTTAGATTTTTAACTTCTATATCTTTGGTATAGCTTATATCCTCTGCATCTGCATCAACAAAATAGTATCTATTGTCTTGAAATATCTTTGCACTTAAGTTAAGCTTGTTTTTATCTATCTTAAATGTAGTCTCATATCTGTTTTTCAAATTTTTAATCGAGATATTTCCGTCCATATACAGCGGTGAAAGATTTAAAGAAGAGTAAACATCTATATCAAATCTCTTTTTTAGTCCAATATCCACACCTAAAGCACTTCCTTTTATCTGAAACTTTTTATAATCGCCTCTCAAATCAAGCTTATACAAACCCGCCTCTACATGTAGAGCTAGATTTTCACTTCCGCCTTGCAAGTGTGCATTTACATCAACAAACGGCAGATAGGAGGGTTTTTTTATAAATTTTAACCAAATATTTGAGTCAAACTTGCCTTTTAGGGTAACAAACCCGGATTGTTTTACCTCTGCTTTAGTGCTATTTTGATCGAGGCTGTATTTTGCATCGAACTCGACTCTATCACTTCCTACTTTATAGTTTAGATTTGTATTTATACCTTTTATAAACAGATTTTTTAAGTTTATATTTTTTAAGTTTGCAACTGCCGATATCTCCTTTTTATCTGCTTGAAAATCAAATCTTAAAGGGTATGTATAGCTATCTAAATAGTCCAAATATTTTCTATTTGGAAAAACTTGTGCAAAGCCTTTTAAGATATTTGATTTTAAAGTTGCCTCTATTTTGGCTTTTCCATAGCTACTGCTCAAAAGAAGTAGATTTATCTTTTTTATATTGATTGTATCATCATACCTCATCTCCAAAGCAGAGACATCCATCTTAATATAGCTCTTTTTTTGAAGAAGAGTTAAGTTTTTGATTTTTACTTTTGATATAGAAAATGGCATAAAGGCAGAACTATTTTGCTCCTTTGATAATTTGATTTTAGAGAGATCTATTTTTACATTATCAATAAAAACAGAGGATATATCTATCTTTTTTTGGAGTAACTTTAAGATATCGTAGTGAATTTTTATGGTTTTTGCTCTGACCTTACCTTTATAGTCAACATCACTCAAGACTACCTCGCTAAATAAAGAGCCTCTTATATGCGAGTATTTTACTCCTATCGGCTTTAAGTATTGCTCTCCAAAATAGTCTAAAACTTGCGGTAGAGATAAAAATATCATTAATAAAGCAGTAGTTAACAGCAAACTTAAGAGGATAAAACTCAAAAATCGGTATAGCTTTTTTATCAAAACAGCTCTCCAATACGAAAGTGGATGGCATACTGCTTTGTTGGTCTTTTTGTATCAAAACCAAAATCAAGAGCCAAAGGTCCGATAGGAGTCTTGTATCTAAAACCAAAACCTAAACTGCTGTATATCTTCGAAAATTCCGGCGTATCACTCAGGCCTATGAGTGTATTGTCACTAAAGAGAACTCCTCTTATATCTCCATAAATTTTAAAACGATACTCTGCTACTAAACCAAGTACGGAGTTTAGCCCTATCGGTTCACCGCTTGCGCTTTTATATCCAAGTTTTTGGTAATTATAGGCACGGTTGCTTTTCATCCCGCCTGCATAAAATCGATAAGATGCGGGCAAGGAACCATCACTTACATGTAAAGAGTCATAATTTATCTTTAATGCAACAACAGAGGGTAAAAGAGGTAAAATATATGCTGCTTCCAAACTATACTTATAGTAAGTAGCATCAGAAAAAGATGATTTTACAGAGCCCATGAGTTCTGCGCGAATAAAATAACCCTTTGTGGGATTTAGCATATCGTCCCTGTTATCATAAACCCAACTAATCTTTGGTGAAACAAGAAAAAAAGCTCCCTGCGGATATGCCACTAGATCATCGCTGTCTCTTATGTTAGAGTAGTCAAAAAGCAGACTCTCTTGAAATGCCATATATGTTTTTCTATGCTTTAAAAACAGTGTCCCTAAGAGCATTTTTTGTTTAAAACCCAAAAACTCTTCGTCGCTGTACTCTAGGCTAGTCCCAAAGATCTTTTTTTGCTCTAATGGCATATTAAAATCAATCACAGCAGACTGTTTTAGTTGAAGATATTTTGCACTAATACCTATAGTCTTTAAATTTCCAAGAAAATTACTGTTCTTCACACCAAGGGAAAATTCTGGTCCCTCATCGCTATTTATACCGCCACCTACTTGAAAGCCGATAGGCTTCTTTGTTTGGCTCACATCTATAGTGGTATTGACATCAAATCCGTTTTGCATATCTGTTTTTATGGTTACATTTGCTATGCCCTCATTTGCATACAGACTTTTATAACTCTGCTTTATCTTTTCCAAAGAGTAAATATCTCCTTTTTTAAAATACAGCAGTGATTTTATAATTTTGCTATCTATATTTTTAGGGGCATTAATTTTTATACCTCTAAAATAACAAGGTCTGTTCTCCTTTGCTTCATAGGCTAAATAAGCTCTATCTCTTTTTATATCAATCCATGCTTTTGCATAAAGGCTAACCTTGCAATATCCTCTATTTTTATAAAATCTCTTAATCTCTTTTTTGCTTTGAATAAATTTATCACTTTGAAATATCACTCCTTTTTTAAATGGAATTAAAGAACTTAGATCAAACTTAGATATAACCGTAAAAAGCTCTACTCGTACAGGTCTTTTCTCTTGTATATATAAAACTATCTTATCTTTACTCTCTTTTGGTTTTACAATAGCATGATAGAATCCTTTTGTCTTGTAAAAGCTTTTTATCGTTTCGATGGCTAATTTTAAAGTTTTAGTCTCTAGTGTCGGCTCTTTCTTATAAAATTCATAAAAAGAGGGCTTATGCAAATCCAAAGCCTCATACAATTGCGAATCATCCACATGTATGTTGCCAAAAAACTGGAGTGGCAACTCTGTAGCATATATAAAAAGTGTCGATAAAAAGAGTAAAGCTGCCTTTTTTTTCATATTTCGCACCATTTTTTAAAAAAATTATACCATTTATAAGACAATAAAGTACTATATTTTAGTAAATTTGCTATACTTCCAAATCATGATAAGAAAAGTATTTAAGAAAAAGAGCAAAAAAAGCAAACTAGATAGTTTTATCAAAAAATATCATATACCAAGAGAATACCTCTCTGTAAATAGAAAAGCTGTGACAAGAGGTCTCTTGGTCGGTATATTTTGGGGTTTTATACCTATGCCTTTTCAGATGTTAGCTGTTCTTGCTATGACCCCTCTTGCTAGATTTAATGTTCCTATTGCCATCAGTATGGTTTGGCTTAGCAATCCTGTAACTATGCCATTTATGTACTATATGGAGTATCTTACAGGGGCATTCATACTTGGAAAACCTCATCTAAGTGTAGAGCTAAATCTACACTGGTTTGATGCAAATCTTGCAAATATATTTGTACCTCTTTACACCGGCACTCTCTTCTATGCTATAACTGTCTCTGTGGCAGTATTTTATGGTGTAAACTGGCTCTGGATACACTCGGTAAAAAAAGAAAAAAGGCATGCAAAAAGAAAAAAGAATGCAAAAAAATAACTATTTTAGAGCATTATAAATCGCTTTTGACACCTTTGTACGGTAGCTTTGTATATCGTCTTCTAAAACATGCTCTCCATTTAAAAAGGTCATTCCTCCTAGTATGCCAACTATACTAGAAAATGCCACAAAAAAATCTTTTTGCATAAATTCTTCATTTTTTCTTCCATCTTCAAAGAGGGTTTTTACCTCATCTATAAACTCCTTTGCCAAAGAAAAACCACAATCTTCATGCTCACAAAAAAGCTCTCTATTCGATAAATAGACTCTAAAAAAATACTCTATCATCTCTGGATTTTGTTTGACAAAATCAAAATAGCCTTGCACAAAAAGGGTAATTTTTTCACGAGAAGTTATATGCTTGGCATTGATATATCTTAAATTTGATGCTAATTTTTTAGTAACAAAAACCATAGAAGCTCTGGCGAGTGATTTTTTTGACGGAAAATAGTTATAAAAATTACCTACACTCATCTTTAAATCATCCGTAATATAAGAGATCGTAGTATTGTAAAATCCATTTTTTGAAAATATTTTTAGTGCAGATTC